>DASQVJ010000020.1:0-5659 GCA_035640835.1 Bryobacteraceae bacterium | reverse complement strand
CTCCAGTCTAGGAACGTTTTGTAACGGTAACAATAGCCCGCCGCAACTGCCTAGGCACACTGGTACTGGTACAACGCTCCGCTGCAGGTACTCGCATGGGCGGAGTTTCCCATTCTCTAGGAAACAACCACAGTGGCGAGCACCTACCTAGGAGTCGTATCGGCTATAGCACTAGGTGTATGAGCCGGATTCGTTGTGGTTAGGAGAAGCGATACTTTTCCGTTCGCGCGTCCCAATAAATCTTGCGATTGTTCCGATAAGACAAAGTCGCGAGGTGGCCAGGAATCGCGGCGATCTGACCGGCTCGAGCAGGGGCGATTGCTTTTGCCTTTCCGAGCACGGCATCAATGAAGTTCCGGACGTGATCGGCAGTGGCGTCCGGTTGATTGAAGTCCTTCATGTAGTTGAGGTGCGTTTCGGGTACCTTCGTGAACGGATCAGCACCTTTGATGAACTTCGGCTGCGGGTAGAAATGCAGGTTCTGGCGGTCCATCACTTCGATCGTCCCTTTGTGCCCCATGAACTGCTCTCCATAGCCGTACTGATCGTTACCGAAGTAGCAACTGTAGTTGAGGTGGAACTGGTCCGGATATTCGTAGATGGCGCTGAGAGTGTCGGGCACTTCGCGATCGTCGTTGAACCGCTTGTCCCACTGATAAACGCCACCCGATGCCACGCACGACGATGGAACCGTCTTGTTGCAAACAAAGTTGCTGATGTCGGTTTGGTGAACCAGCAAGTCGGTCGAGATGCCGCCTGAGTAGTCCCAGTAGTTTCGCCACTGGAAGTAGCGGCCCTTGTCGAACGGAATGTTCTTGTGCTCGGCAGCTTCCAGGAATCGTTTCCAGTCTGTGTTCTCAGGGCTTGCGTCCGCCGGGATCACATACCGCCAGGCTGCCGGCGTCGTTTTGGCGGGGTCAGCTTGAGGATCGAAGTTCCGATACCAGAACGCGCGGACATAGTGGACCTCGCCAATCGCCCCGTCCTCCACCATCTTCTTGGCGTGGATGTAGAGCTTGTTCGAGCGATTCTGTGTACCGACCTGAACGACTTTGCCGGTTTTCTCGGCAAGCTTCACGATGTCCGCGCCTTCATCGATGGTGTGCCCAATGGGCTTTTCGAGATAGATGTGCTTATTCGCCTTGAGAGCTGCCATCGCCATCGGGTAATGCAGATGCTCGGGCGAACAGATGAACACCACGTCAACATTGGGATCATTTAGAACATCCCGATAGTCGACGTAGGTCTTGGGGGTTGTCTTCTCCTCGGATTGAACAATGTCTTTGCCCTGCGCGAGGTTGCCCTGGTAGGTATCGCAGACAGCGGTGACCGTCACGAAATCCCTGCTATTCAGGTACATCTGCTTCATGACGTGTTTGCCGCGGCTGCCTGTGGCAATCCATCCAACACGAACGCGGTCGTTGGCTCCAAACGCGCGCGTTGCACCAAAAGCAGCGGCTGTGGAGGCTACAAATTGACGACGAGAGAATTCCACATGGGTCTCCTGAGGGAGTTTGCCTTTCAGTCTACCAAGCACGCTTACAGAAGGACTAAGCCCATCCGCATGCCCTTTGCGACCGCTTCTGTTCTGCTCGATACACCAAGCTTCTGGAAAATTGAGGAGATGTGGAATTTGACCGTGTGCTCAGTGATCTGCAGCCGCCAGGCGATCTCCTTGTTCGCAAGCCCTTCAGCAAGCATCCCTAACACCTCCATCTCCCTGGTCGTCAATTGCGTCGATGGGGGGTGACTGACCGGAACGGCCCCGACCGGCGTTGCAATCGGATCGTAGACCACCAAACCCGCCGCGACACTTTCGAGAGCCGCCAAAATCTGGGCTGCGGACGCCGATCTCGGGAGATAGCCGAGAGCCACCGTTCGGAAGCTTTCCGGCCGATCTGCCAGCACGAGGACTGCGCGCCCGTCCAAGTCGTCGACTCCCCTCGGATCATCCGAATCCACCAGGAACACATCAGCCTCGACCTCTGAGGCAAGCGCCTCCGATACCGACGATGCCGTGGCCACAAGCGAGAGAGCCTCGCTCGATTGAATCAGCGAGGCTAGCCCGGCACGTGTGATGTCTGAGCCGGCAATCACAGAGACACGAGTCACAGCTGGAGAATGGCCTCGTCCACGCGATTCGATTCTGGATGCGCCCGTTTGAGAAAGCTTTCGACGGCCTCGACAGGGATTGCGAGTCCAAGGCCGCCCGCAATCATCGCGTTGATGCCGACCACCTGTCCGCTCGCGTCCGTGAGCGGACCACCCGAATTTCCGGGTGCAAGCCGGATATCCGCCTGCACCCAAGGAACACCAGGATAGAACTCCGAGGTCGAAACGCGGTGTACGATGCCCACGGCAAGAGCATGCCGTAACCCAAGCGGATTGCCGAGAGCAAAGACAAGGTGTCCCGACCGCAAGCGCTCTGTCGTGCCGAGCTCAGCAGCATCTAATGGCAGCGGCGTTTCACTGCGTAGCTCGGCGAGGTCCCTTGCCTGATCAAGTGCGACAAGACGGACTGGCCACCGCCTTCCCGTCTGGTCCTCGATGGCGACGCGACGGCTCGCAACCACATGCGCGTTCGTAATCACCGTGTGGCGATCGACAACAGTGCCCGACCCACAGCTCCCTCGGCCATCGACCACGCGGACCGTGCACGCCTTGAGCCTTCTCGCGAGATCGGTGGTGGCAGCACTCACCCACTCGTCAATCACGGACGTTCCCCGATGCTGACTGAGGTCTGCATCTCCGCGCCTCCGCGAAGCAGAGTGAAGGTCACCGGGCGTCCAATCTGTTCGGGAGCGAGAAGAGCGTGCAAGTCGTCCGTGTCCCTCAAGGGTTTGCCATCCGCCGAGAGCAAAATGTCTCCCAGCAGAATGCCACCTTTCTCAGCCGGCCCTTGAGGCTCCATGCTCAGGATCATCAGTCCGATCCGATTCCCGGGCAGTCGTACCGGTTGCATTCCGATCCCAAGGAAGCCCCTCACCACACGTCCGCGAGAAAGGATCTGACCGAGCACGCGATCGATTGTGCTTTTCGGCAGAGTGACTCCGCCGCCTCGGGTTAGACCCGACGTGTTGATGCCGGCAATCGCACCCGAAGCAGTCACCAGAGACCCTCCCGAGAAACCGACGTAGATGTTGACGTCGGGACGGATCATCTGTTCCACGTGCCCGCCGCGCCACGTTCGCCACTGACCCGAAATCGAGCTGATGACGCCGAGACTCGCGGTTGCATGACGGCCCACAGCGAGCACCAGATGGCCGACCTGGAGAGAACCAGGTTCGACGTACTCGATGTTTGGTGCGCCGAGATTGGCTACGCGCAGGACCGCGAGGTCGGTACCCGGGTCACGTCCTGCAAGCTTGGCGGGGTGAGTTTGTCCACTTCGCAGCGTGATGGTGATGTCCTCGTCCTGGCGTAGCGTGTGATCCGTGGTGACCACCACGTCTTCCTGCCAGTGAATTCCGCTCGAAGGCGTGTGCGGCCGACCATTAACGGCCACCGTCACACTTGCCGCTTTGTCGACGGCGCGCGCCAGATCATCGGAGAGCGCCTGGAGAGCGCCGTAACTTGTGTTCGACATTTTGTTTCTTGAGAACTCCTGATCTCACTATGGTTCCGCAAAGGCCTCCGGCACATCGCCTAGTCAGCGAGGTTGTGACTGGTCTTTCGGCTAGGCCGGTCGATTGCACGCTCTCCCTTCAGTTTCGTCATAGATCCGAGGGGTGTATGCGCCTTTGGACAGTTTGCCTTCTAGTCTGCATGCCAGCGGCCTTCGGCCAGGAGCGCGGGAACTCTTGTGAGGCCACGCCGGAAGTTCGCGACGCGATCGTGCGGGTGCGTGAAATGCGTTTCACTGTCCCATCTGACCTCTCACCTGAGGCTGCTCGCAAACTGATGGCGGAGATGGTCCGTAAGCACCCGGATGACGTTTTCGCTCACCTTCACTATCTGCGACTCCACCGTGAGAAAGGCCACGGAGATGTCATCGCGACGTACCGGTCCGCCTGGACGCAGAGCCAGGCGACACTCGGTACCGGCTTTATTACGCGGCCAGCCTCATTGGGACCGACACTCCGGAGGCGCTGCGACGCTTAACCGAGTTGAGCACTGTACCCGACTTCCCGTACCCGCAGCTTCTGCTTGGGGAAATCCGAAGCTATCCGAAGTTTCATGATCGGCTGCTGATGTCGGCCAACTTGATTGCTTTCGTTCAAGCTTGTCCAGGTTACCTGCCGGCATATGAATTGCTTTCTGCGGTCGGGCGCGGGCCGGCGCTAAAGAGTGTTGCAGAGAAGCTCGGCACAGCGCCTCGTGGTCGGACCGATCGGGAAGCGCTGAGCGCCTATCCGTGGCTATGGTCGATGGAGTTTCGGGCGACACTGGCGTCAGAGCACGATAGCGTTCGAGCACGTGTTGAGAAGGATCTTATCGGTCTGCGCGAGAAGTATTCGCCAACAGATCCGATCGCAGTCGAGACTTTTCGAGCAGCCTATCAAATCACAGGCGACACGAAAGCGTCCGCCGCCTTGCCCGCTGCCTTTGAGTTCGTGGATCCCGTGTTCAACGCTCAGCAGCAATGGCGCCGCACACACCCGTGGGGCGAGACCGACCCCAAGGAACTGGGTGAGGCTGCTCGAGTGTGGATAGCCAAGTGGCCGGATGAACCCTTGCCTTATCTACTCCGCTTGCGGGCGCTGAGCAGGTTGCCGCAAACTCGCGAGGAAGATCTGGTAGCCGCGGCGAACGAGCTGATTGCCGTCAACCGCAATCGCCCTCGTCGGCATCTCAGGGTGCCTGCGGTGATCCAAGTGGGAGACGTGTACGTCAACCGGGGAATCCGGCTTGATGAGGTTCCAGCGCTCCTGGCGGACGGGATCCGTCAGGCAGAGACGGTTACAGGCATACCAGACTCGGACTTCCTCGATGACCACAATGGCCGCCTTAACGAGGAGGTCCGCTCGGAAGCACACATACAGGCCCGAAGCGTCGAGTTTGCGCTCGCAATGAAGTTAGGCGACAGGACGCGTGCGCACTCGGCGCTTGCGGCCATGCGCGAACACCTTGATCGCCTCACTCAGATCACAATGCGATTTCCCCGGTTTATGGACCGCGAGTATTGGTCGAAGATGGCTCAATTGGCAGATGCCGAGGGCCGCACAGATGAGGCACAGCGGTACCGAACGAGGATGCAGGAGCAACCTATGACGGCGTCACCGGGAACGGCGCCGCAACAATCGCCCTCCCTGTCGGCCGTTGAAAAACGTCTGCCGATGCTAAGGGCGAGCGCCGTGGATGGGCGCGTTTTGGCGTTGGATCCGAAAGATAAAATTCTGGTCGCGATTCTCTGGGCCACATGGTGCGCCCCTTGCGTCGAGAAGTTGCCCCATGTCCAGAAGCTGTACGACAGGCTGAAGGACAAGCCCAATGTTG
Organism: Bryobacteraceae bacterium; assembly: GCA_035640835.1. Taxonomy (GTDB): domain Bacteria; phylum Acidobacteriota; class Terriglobia; order Bryobacterales; family Bryobacteraceae; genus DASQVJ01. The sequence goes on along the minus strand of DASQVJ010000020.1, from coordinate 223 downwards.
TGGTTGTTGCATTGAACATCGATTCCAATCCAGGTCTCGTCGAACCCTTTCTCAGGGGCCGAGGATACACGTTTCCGGTTCTGCTGGCTGGTGATTACGTGGACGAGATTGGGATGGGACGCTTGGGCATTCCCCGGATTTGAATCGCACAGTCAGGTGAACTTCGTTTCGAAGACGTTGGGATTACCAATCCGGCCAATGGCTTGCGCAGACCACTTCGAGG
>DASQVJ010000019.1:0-27157 GCA_035640835.1 Bryobacteraceae bacterium | reverse complement strand
CGCGCATAGAGCTCCTCGAGCTGGGACATCGAGACATAGCCGGTCAGGACGATGCGCGATGTTGCGGGACTTTGGCTGATCTGATCGAGAATGTTCTCGCCATTGAAACCGCTGCTCCCCACGAAGTAAAGTCTCCAATCTTTCGGCATCGTTTCGAAAGCCTCGACGAGGCGTGAGATGTTCTTGCGAGTCTGGATCGCACCGACATGAAGGACTATGCTCTCGCGCTCGATGCCTGGCGGCGGGTTCGGCGGCTGTACACCGTGGTGAACCACTCGCACTCGCCCTCGATCGACACCAAGCAGCGTCTGTACCTGATCGGCAGTGAAGCGGGATACGGCGATGATGCAATCGGCCCTCTCGGCGGCGAGCCGCGCCTGGTCAGCGAACCTGGCGCGAAACTCCGGTGTCGAGTACTCGCCGGTGAGGACGAACAGGTCGTGAAAGGTGCACACCATCGGTGTTGGTGAGTTGGGTGCCGGAAGCCGCTGGTTCAGTCCGTGGAAGACATCGCAGTCTGGTGGACCCTGATCGTCGAGGAGCAGGGTGCGGCGGGCATTTGAGGGAATGCGATCGAGAAGGGATCGCAGAAGCCGGTGGCTCCGGTAACAGAAAAGGAACTCCGACTCGGGCTCACGACGCGCCAGACCAAACAGGATCTGACGTGAATACACCCCGACCCCGGATAGCGCGCTCCCGACGCTATAGGTCGCGTCCAATGCAACTCGCAAGCAGGCATTGTCGCACGCAGCAACTCGGGTTTCATCGACGCGACAATAGTAACGATGTCTTTTCTCGACAACCTGGAGAACACGCTCAAAAACCTGGAGAATCGCGAACCCGTCTCGCCCGAGGAAACGAAACGGACCAGGGAACGACAAGCACAGGATCGCGAGCGAGCCCGGGCATCTCAGCAGTACATCGACGCGTTGCGCAGTGGCAACTTCGTGAATGAGCTTGTTGAGAGCGCTACAAAGCTCGCCTTTGCTCAACGGATGAAGGTACGGCCGGTATGGATCGGCGAAACGCTTCGGCTGGAAGCCCGCGAAAAAAAGCTCGAGCTCGAGCCGACACCCGAAGGCGTTCTCGCGAAGGCCTACGATGCTGCCGATCTCTCGTGGTCCGAGATTACCGACACCGAGGCGGCCGGCGCCGGCGTGCAGCTCGCAACCAAGTGGTTGTCCTAAACCGGGATTTGCTGACCTTCAAGCTCGTACTCTTTCAGCTTGCGGTATAGGGTCGTCCGTCCGATGCCGAGGAGGGCAGCGGCCGTCGCTCGGTCGCCCTTGGTGTATCGAAGTGCGTCCATGATCGCGCGCTTCTCAACTTCGCTGAGCGGCAGGATGTTCCCCGGGTTCGGAACAGGCGACCTGGGAACACCCGGCGACGTCATGAGTGGTGATATCGCATTCAAGGCGGCGGGGTCAGGCGAGTCGTCCAGACCATCGGCCGTGGCGGTGCCGTTCAGGACTGCTGGGCGCACGGGGCTGCCGTTCGTAGCAGCCATTACCTGAGGCATCGTGCGAGTGCGAGCTTCCTGGAAGTTGAGGATCTGAGAGGGCAAGTCGCCCGTATGGAGATGCGGTCCCGAGTTCACAGCCACCATGTGCTGAATCGAATGCTCGAGCTCACGGACGTTGCCGGGCCAGTTGTACTCCATAAGGGCCTGCACCGCGGCCTCGCTGATGGTGTGCGAGCTGCTGTATCGGCCGAGGAAGTACTTCACCAGCACCGGAATGTCGTCCGCGCGTTCGCGTAAAGGGGGCAGCCGCAGAGTCACGACGTTCAAGCGATAGAACAGGTCGCGACGGAATCGGCCGGCTTCCACCTCGGCGGCGAGATCGCGGTTTGTGGCAGAGATGACACGGAATTCGATTCTCCGTGCCGCCAACGCACCAACGGCGCGAAACTCCTTCTCTTGAAGAACGCGAAGCAGCTTCACCTGCATGTCGAGCGGCAGTTCACCGATCTCGTCGAGGAACACTGTGCCGCCGTTCGCCATGTCCAGAAGCCCGAGCTTGTTCTGCTGCGCGCCGGTGAAAGCACCTTTCGAGTGACCGAAGAGCTCGCTCTCCATCAGAGGCCCGACCAGGGCGGAGCAGTCCACCACCACGAAGGGTCCCACTGGATTCGTGTTGTGGATCCCGCGCGCGATCAGTTCCTTCCCGGTTCCGGTCTCGCCCTGAATCAGCACGGGCCACCGAGTGCGGCCGAGTTTCTCGATTTGCCGCAGCATCTGGCGCATACGCAACGAATCGCCGATGAGCTGTCTTGGTATGTCCGGGCTTGCCAATAGTGACTCCGTCACAAACCTCAGTGGGACGACCCGGGAATAGTTCTCAGCTAAGGTGCCGGTGGTGTCGCGAGAGGGTCGGGATCGATACGAACGACGAAGCTGCCGGGATACTTGGCCGTGATCTGTCCGAGCAGTGCGTTCGCCGCCTCGAGATCTTCCACCTGCCCGACGATTACCCGGTACATCACCCTGCTTCCCGCACGCGGAACGATTCGCGCATTACCGTACTCTGCTTCAAGCTCGGTACGAATGTTCTCGGCCCGTCTGGCATCGCTGAAGGCGCCGACTTGAACACCGAACAGCTCGAGCTGCGCCGGTAGTGACTGCGAGTCTGACGGCTGCGGTTCTGATGTTGCAGGAGCCGGGAGCGGAGCGGGGACCGTGGTCACTGGAGCCGGCGGGGGTACTGAGGGCGTCGCTACCGGCGGTGCCGTGGGCGCGGGTGCTGGAATCGGGGGCCGCTTTGCACGCGCCATCAACAAGCGTGGATCCGGTTGACGGATCACCGTAACCCTAACCTTCGCGATGCCGGGTCGAATGAGATCAATCTCTTCGGCCGCTCGCTTGGAAAGATCGATGATGCGTCCATCGATGAAGGGCCCTCGGTCCTGTATGCGGACGTCGACCGTCCGATCGTTTGTGAGGTTATGGACTCGTACCCAGGTCTCGAATGGCAAGGTGCGATGGGCGGCGGTGAGTTGCTCCATATCGTAGATCTCGCCGTTCGCGGCTCGACGACCGTGATACGGATGCCCGTACCAACTGGCAACTCCTGTCTCGCTGTGTCCGATGTGCGCCGGTTTCGCGGCTCGAACTTTCTTGCCCCCGCAGGCAGCAAGCAACGAAGCGGCGAGGACAATGATGGCAACCAAACAACGTCGCATCTACACAGATGCTAGCGAGAGAACACACATCGAGGCAACCTTTAAGGCTTGTGTCCGTAGCGTTCGAGGGTAGGAGAACATAAAACATTTCTTGCTGTGTGTGTTTCGAGTGACTATGGTCCTTCCCGTGCTTGGTTGGATGCCACTTTTTTCTTGACTTTCTCCCGGAACAACCTTATATATGGATCACACTGCGATCTTTATAGTTCGCAAATTCGATGTTAGGGAGAATCAATCGATGAAGAACGCAACCAAGAAGGCCGCGAAAAAGACCGCGACCAAGAAGGCTGCCGCCAAGAAGAAGAAGTAACATCGTCGGGCAGGTCAGCCTGCAAGTTTCCTTTCACGGCCCCGGTAACCCCGGGGCCGTTTTTCATTTCAGCGAACGTTCTTTGAGAGCAGCATCGTCCGGAAGGTCTCCCCCATCCCGTACAGCAAGGTCTTGAGCAGTTGCCGGTTCCGAAAGTCGTCTCCCTCCAGCACTCCGGCGAAGTCGTCGCGCTTGCCCGCACGCAGAAGCGTGGCCGCGAGCGACTCAAACCATTCGACTTGGAAGCCAATATTTACGGCACTTTCATGAAGGCTCGTGAAATTTACATGGGCCGTGATGTCACGCTCGCCCGGCGAATCGAGCACATCTTCGAGAGCCTGGTGTCGCGAGTACGACATCAGTGTGCCTTGGGGTAGACGGAGCCGTTCGCGTTCGGTGTAGCCGTAATCGATCACGAGAACATACCCGGTCTCGATGGAGCTATGTAGACGCTCGAGCCATGGCTCCAGCGAAGGGCAGCGCTCTACGATGCAACCATCCTCAATCCCTGCTGCGTCTGATGAAGCGATAGTGGTCCACTCGAAGCGCTGCGTTTCAGCGTCGAAGGTGACGTGCCGAGGGTGAAGCCGATGTCCTCGAGCTTCGAAGACATCTACCGGGAGGGCATCGAAGAACTCGTTGGCGAAGACGAGACCTCGAATGGTCGCGGGCAGTTGCCCTTTCGCAACGTCGAGAGGTAAGTAGTGGAATCCCTCGAAGGCCTCCGCCATCTCGCAGCGGCCTGCGCCGAGGTCGACGATGTCGCGGGCCTGCAACGGATCAAGCAGGTGGCGGGCAAGCCGGCCGATCAGTCTGCCGAAGACGGGCTGCAGTTGGGCGGCCGTGAAGAAGTCCCCGTGCTTGCCAAAGGGGTCGTGTTCCCGGGTGTAATAGCCGAACTGCGGATGGTAAAGAGCAAGTTCCATGAAACGGCTGAACGGGATACTTCCGTGTGTGGCAATCTCGAGACGAATGATGCCGGCGAGGTCTTTCATGGGAGGTTCGATCGCGCGTGTCTCCTGATTCCATTGTGGTGAAGATCAGTTCGGAGGAGGCAGGAGCGATCGCGATGACGCCCGTGGTGGTGCAAACAATGCAGCTCGAGGAGCTGGCCAAGGTGGTTGTCGGAAGCACAGGCAAGGATGCGGAGCGAGTCGCGGAATTGCTGAAGCGCGGCGGCGTAGTGGTTGGAGGCTCGCGATTTCGTTGGGAGGGACTGAGTGTCGAGCCGGAAGCGGTCAGATCGTTGCTTCGCAAGCTCCCCGACCCTGAACCCAGTCGACCCTTCAGGGCTGAGAACGTTCGTGAAGTCAGACTTGTTGGGCCATCATCCACGATTGCCCTCAGCGCCGAGGCCGCTCGTAAGCGCCGCTTGTTCCGGAAGACATGTTTCTTCGACGCTCTCCTAGGGCTCGCAGCTTCACCTTCTTATGTCACCTATTCCTATCGCGAGGAGGCGGACGTATACCGGGCCGCTCTCGATCCTGATCGAAGCGGCCGATTACGGGAATCCGCGACGCTGCTCGCATATTCGAAGACCCGGCGAGACGTCCAGGCAATGGTGGTGCGCGCGGTTGAATACCTCGTATCGCGTGGAACGATGCGCGGAACGAACGAAGTTCGATAGGATAGCGAGCGTATGAGTTCCCCATCCGTGACCGCGCGGCCTCGCGGAGCTGCCGATCCCCACGCGCAGTATGACAAGAAAAAGCTCTTCGTCCTGAGCGTGATGGCTCTGGTGACGGCGGGCATGAACTTCGCACTGCGCGGGAGCGCGGCTAACGACATTCGTGCCACCTTCTTTGATCCGATCGACCCGCTTCGTTCCGCCGAGATGATCGGCGCTGTACTTGGCGTCGCGTTCCTCGGGTTTGCGTTCACCATTGCGATCGGGAGTCCGCTGCTTGACTACCTGGGCATGGGCCGGCTGCTGAAGCTCTCGAGCCTGTGCTTCACGATCGGAACTCTGACCGTGATCTTCGCCGGGGATCTGGCATCCGGAGCAGGCGTGTACAAGGTGATCTGGATTGGCATGGTGATCACGGGCATCGGATGGGGTCTGGTGGAGACTGTCATTAATCCACTCACCACGACGCTCTATCCAGAGGACAAGACACATAAGCTGAATGTCCTCCATGCCTGGTGGCCGGCGGGCATCATCATGGGTGGTCTGATTGGTGTCGCGGTGGGCTCCATGAACTTGAGCTGGCGGGTGAAGCTGGGCATGGTGCTGGTGCCGGCAATGACGACGTTCGCGCTTTCTTTGCCTGCCAAGTTCCCGCCGACGGAACGTGTTGCCTCGGGTGTCAGCTTCGGGCAGATGTTCAAGGAGCTGCTGCGGCCGTTCTTCCTGGTGTGGTTCCTCTCGATGTTCCTGACCGCTGCCTCTGAGCTCGCGCCGGGTCAGTGGGTCGACCTCGCCCTCACTCGGACCGTCGGCATGCAGGGCATCTGGCTATTGATCTACGTCAGCGGACTGATGTTCGTCGGCCGCCACTTCGCGGGTCCGATTGCACACAGGCTGTCGCCCGTGGGCCTCCTCTGGACCTCGTGCCTGCTTGCGTCTGCTGGTCTGATAGCGCTGAGCATGGCGAACTCGCCGATTACCGGTCTGCTCGCGGCCACGCTTTGGGGCGTCGGGGTGTGTTTCATGTGGCCGACGATGCTGGCCGCAGCCTCGGAGCGTTTCCCTCGAGGGGGTGCGTTGCTGATGGGTCTGATGGGTACGGCAGGAACGCTGTCCATCTACTTCGTCCTCCCAATGATGGGCAAGATCTTCGATAACGCGAAGATCGCCGCAGCCGGTGGGGAGGAGGCGTTCAAGGCCCTGCAAGGCCCCGAGCTGGAGCGGGTCCTGGCGATCGCCTCGCAGACTTCGTTCCGCTACGTGGCGGCCTTGCCTGCGATCCTGCTGGTGGTCTTCGGCGTCATCTGGCTATATGACCGTGCCCGCGGCGGCTATCGCCCCGAGCGCATCCACTAACGATAGCGTTCAGGGACTTGAGCTGACAGCTGAACGCTGAAAGCTGATAGCTGCCTTCGAATCTACCGATCCCGTTTCTGCGATCGAGCCTTGACCTCGATGGGGGTGCCTTCGAAACCGAAGGCCTCCCGGAGCTGGTTGATCACGAATCGCTGCGTGGAGAAGTGCAGGTTCTCGCCTTTATCGGTGAACAACACAAAGGACGGCGGGCGAATCCCGGTCTGGGTGATGTACTTGATCTTGATCGGCGGCTCGAAGTGGATGGTCTGGGCGAAGCGATTCAGCTCGCCGGTGGTGATGCGCTTCGACGCAGCCTCATAAAGCCGCCGGATCAGAGGCCAGAGCTGGTCGATGCCCCTCTTCTCCTTGGCTGACAGGAACACGACGGGCGCGTAGTCGAGGAACTTCAACTCGTCGCGCAGATTTTGCAGGAACGCTTTCTTGTCCTTGTTCTCGAGCGCATCCCACTTATTCACGACCAGAATGATCGAGCGGCCTTCCTCATGCGCGTACCCGGCGACCGTCGCATCGTGCCCGAGGACGCCCTCGGTCGCATCGATCACCAGCAGCACGACGTGAGCCATGCGGATGTGACGCCGTGCCATCACGACGCTCAGCTTCTCCGCCATCTCCTTTGTCTTACCCTTGCGACGGATCCCTGCGGTGTCCATGAACACATATTCGACGCCCTCGCGGTCCACACTCTCGTCGACGGCGTCACGAGTTGTGCCGGCGACCGGGGACACAATGGCTCGGTCCTGGCCGGTGAGCGCGTTCAGCAAGGTCGACTTACCGACGTTGGGGCGTCCGATAATCGAAACCTTGATCCGGCGTGCCGGGCCCTGGTCTTCTTCGCCCTCCTCAGGCTCGGGTTCGGGCTCGATACCCTCAGTGGCGCGCTCCAGCAGTTCGTCGAGCCCGAGCTTGTGTTCAGCGGACACCGGGATCACGTGTTCAAAGCCGAGCACGTGAAACTCGTGCATCAGGTTGCGGCGGACCTCGGCGTCGATCTTGTTGACGGCGAGAGTCACGGGCTTGCCAAGCTTCCGCAGCATCAGAGCGAGGTCCCGATCGATGCCCGTAATCTCCGTCCTGCCGTCGATCACGAAGATGATGTGGCGAGCTTCCTCGAGTGCGACCCGTGCCTGGCGCAGGATCTCGCTCGGGATCAGTTGTTCGTCGTTCGGAATGATTCCGCCCGTGTCGATGATGGCGAACCGCCGCCCTCGATACTTCCCTTCGCCGTAGATGCGATCACGCGTGATGCCGGGCTCGTCGCCGACAATAGCCCGTCGCTGGCCTGTGATCGCGTTGAACAGCGTGGATTTGCCCACGTTCGGACGTCCGACGATGACGATGCTGGGTGTGCCGTTGGTGGAGGACATTCGCGTGGGCTTTATGGATTCAGAGGGCGGTGGCGGCGTGCCCTTGCCCTTCCAGTGTAGCCATTCACACGGCTGTCACCCAAGCCGTGGCACCATATATAGAGACCCACCTTCAGTAAGGCGTACCGAATTCCCTTGGACCAGAAACAGTCGAACTCAAATATCCGCAACATCGCCATCATTGCGCACGTAGACCATGGCAAGACCACGTTGGTGGACGCGATGCTCAAACAGAGCGGCATCTTTCGTGACAACGAGCAAGTGGCGGACCGCGTAATGGACAGCAACGAGCTCGAGCGCGAGCGCGGCATCACGATTCTCGCGAAGACGACCGGTGTGCGTTACGGGGATGTCAAGATCAACATCGTCGACACCCCGGGCCACAGCGACTTTGGCGGCGAAGTGGAACGAGCCATGAAGATCGTGGACGGCGTCATGCTGCTGGTGGACTCGAGCGAAGGCCCCCTGCCGCAAACCCGCTACGTGCTGATGAAGGCGCTCGAAGCGAAGCTGACGCCTATCCTGGTGATCAACAAGATCGATCGCCCGGACGCGCGGCCGCAGGAAGTGCTGAACGAAGTCTACGATCTGTTCATCGACCTGGACGCCAGCGAAGACCAGCTCGACTTCCCGATTGTTTATACAAACGCGAAGATCGGGGTCGCGAAGAATTCACTGGAAGAGGAGTCGACGACGCTCCGTCCGCTCTTCGAGATGATCCTGAAGCACATCCCGCCGCCGAAGGGCGACCCGGACCACGAGCTGCAGTTCCTGGTGGCGAATCTCGACTACAGCGACTACCTCGGACGTCTGGCCATCGGGCGCATCTTCAATGGGCGGCTCAACCTGAATGATGAGGTGACGATCGCAAAGCTTGATGGCACGATGCAGAAGACGCGCATCACCAAGCTCTTCTCGTTCGAAGGATTGAAGCGCGTGGACGAGACGACCGGATGTCCAGGGGACATCCTGGCGATCGCGGGCGTCGAAGGCATCACCATCGGCGAGAGCATCACGTCGGTCGAAAATCCGAAGCCTCTGGCGCACATCCAGATCGACGAGCCGACCATCGCTATGACGTTTCTGGTGAACACATCGCCGTTCTCAGGCCGCGAGGGCCAGTACGTCACATCGCGCAACTTGCGGGACAGGCTCGACAAGGAGCTGCTCACCAACGTATCCATCAAGGTGGAAGAGGCCGGCGGTCCCGACGCGTTCAAGGTGATGGGACGCGGCGAACTGCAGCTTGCGATTCTGATCGAGATGATGCGCCGCGAGGGTTACGAGCTCGCTGTGGGTAAGCCTGAGATCCTGACCAAGGAAATCGACGGCAAGCTGCATGAGCCGCTCGAGTTGCTCGTGGTCGATATCCCGGAGCAATACGTCGGAGTCGCGATCGAGAAGCTCGGGATGCGCAAGGGCAAGATGGTGAAGATGATCAACAACGGGTCCGGCCGTGTGCGCCTGGAGTTCCATATTCCTTCGCGCGGGTTGATCGGGCTGCGCAACGAGATGCTGACCGACACCAAGGGCACAGCGATCATGAACTCGCTCTTCAATGGCTACGTCGAGTGGCAGGGTGATATTCCGTATCGCCCGACGGGTTCGCTCATCGCGGATCGTCCGGGTGTCGCGACGGGTTACGCGATCTTCAACCTGCAGGAGCGAGGTGAGATGTTCATCACGCCGGGCACCGATGTGTACGAAGGCATGGTGGTGGGCGAGAACTCGCGGCCTGCGGACCTCGATGTGAACATCGTGCGCGAAAAGAAGTTGACGAACATGCGCGCGTCCACGGCGGATGAAGCCATTCGACTGGTTCCGCCGCGCGTTTTGAACCTGGAGCAGGCGCTCGAGTTCATCCGCGAGGACGAACTGGTGGAAGTCACCCCCAAATCGATCCGGCTGCGCAAAAAGATCCTCAAGTCCAACATGCGTTAACCGCGTCTCCGTTGTACCCTGTTGATGCGAGTGGTGAATGCAGGCGGAGTCTAAGGTCAGCGGCGGTGTCCGGCAATTCTTTTCCGAGCGTGGGCTGCTGGCCAAATGGCACCCGAACTTCGAGTTCCGTCCTGGGCAGCTCGCGATGGCCGAGGCCGTCGAGGCTGCCATCGAAGAGCGGCGGCATCTGATCGTCGAAGCGGGAACGGGCACGGGCAAGACGCTCGCCTACCTTGTCCCCGCGATCCTCTCCGGCAAGCGCGTCGTGGTATCGACCGGCACGAAGAATCTGCAGGAGCAGCTCTTCTTCAAAGACATACCGTTCCTCCAGGAGCACTTCTCTGCGCCGATCCGAGCCTGCTACATGAAGGGCCGGAACAACTACGCATGCCGGCAGAAGATCTATGATGCCGAGCGGTCCCCAATTCTCTCCGGGATGGAGGACATCTCGGATTTCCAGATCATTCGCGAGTGGGAGAGAACGACCGAGACGGGTGATCGCGCCGAAATCCGAGGGTTGCCGGAATCGAGTTCCCTATGGGCGAAACTGGATGCCCGCCGCGACATGTGCATCGGCCAGAAGTGCGAGCAATTCGAGCGCTGTTTTCTGACCGCGATGCACCATCGTGCGGCCGAGAGCGACCTGATCATCGTCAACCACCACTTGTTCTTCGCCGACCTCGCCCTGCGCGACACCGATTTCGGTGCGATCATCCCGGACTACGCGGCCGTGATCTTCGACGAAGCCCACGAGATTGAGGACGTAGCAGGGCAGTACTTCGGGCTATCAATCAGCAATCATCAGATCACCGATCTGAGCCGCGATGTGGCTGCGATGATGCGCTCCAAGCGTCTGGTGAGCTCGGACCTGGACGAAGTGCTGAGCGTACTCGAGGCCAGTTCGTCGTTGTTCTTCTCGTTGTTCGGTCACGCCGAGGGGCGGACGGGCTTTCGGGAGCATCGCGAGTTCCTCGAACGGAATCAGGAATCGTACACCCAGTTGCAGCGGTCGCTCGAGCTCCTGCGCCTGGAACTGCAGCTCATCAAAGAGGGCACGGACGAGTTGATTCCGCTGTTTCGACGCGCTCTCGAGTACTCGGAGACATTGCGCACGTGGCTCGAGAAGCCTAGCGCCGACTACGTCTACTGGGTGGAGCGGCGCGGACGCGGCGTTTACCTGCAAGCGACTCCGATCGAGGTATCGGAGGTACTGCGCAACCGCTTGTTCGACGAAGTCGACACCATCGTGATGACGTCGGCGACGCTCGCGGTTGCGGGCAGCTTCGATTTCGTGCGGAGCCGCCTGGGCATCAACTACGCCCGGACGCTCGAAGTCGAGGGCACGTTCGACTATCCGTCGCAGGCACTCCTCTACGTGCCTCAGCATCTGCCGGATCCTCGCAGCGCGAATTTCACCGGCGCAGCCGCAGATGAGATTGTCCAGCTTCTGGAGCTCAGCGAGGGGCGTGCGTTTGTATTGTTTACGAGCTACTCGCAGATGACGGCGGTCTACGACCGGGTGTCGCTTCAGATCGAGTACCCGACGCTGTTGCAGGGCACGGCTCCACGGAACGTATTGCTCGAGGAGTTCCGCTCCACGCCCAACTCCGTCCTGTTTGCGACGTCGAGCTTCTGGCAAGGTGTGGACGTTCAGGGTGAGCAGCTGAGCTGCGTCATCATAGACAAACTGCCGTTTGCCGTGCCGAACGATCCAGTGGTGCAAGCTCGAGGCGAGGCGATCCGAGCGAGCGGCGGTAACCCGTTCTTCGACTACCAAGTGCCTCAGGCCGCCTTGGCACTGAAGCAGGGTTTCGGACGCTTAATCCGAAGCCGCTCGGATCGAGGAGTGCTAAGTATTCTCGACAATCGGATTACAAAGCAGCGTTACGGACAGGTATTCTTCGACAGTCTGCCTGACTACGCGTTTACCACCAATCGCGCTGACGTTGCAGCTTTCTTTCGAAAGCGTGGTTAGCGACCGAAGTAAGCGGCGTTCTTTTGCGTGAATTCGCTCCACTTCTCCGGCAAATCGTCGAGCGCGAAAATAGCGGACACCGGACAGACCGGTACGCACGCACCGCAATCAATGCATTCCACCGGATCGATGTAGAGCAGCTCGGCTTCAGCAAACTTCTCTTCGTCTTTCTTCGGGTGGATGCAATCTACTGGGCAGGCGTCCACGCACGCCGTGTCTTTCGTCCCGATGCAAGGTTCTGCAATTACGTAAGCCATCTCTATCCTCTATTCTGATGGATGCAAGGATCCCAAGGCGAGCAGGAGCGCTGGGGTAAACCCTATGGATAGCACAGCCTCGCACGTGACTCAAACTCCAGCTATCGGATTGTGTGCTTTGGCCGTTTAGACGCCGAATTTGGGCCTTGATCGGCGGCCTGCGGGGCTGTCCGCCGAACCTAGTGCGCCTTGGCGTGACTGGAAATCAACGGCGCTCGGCCGTTGGCAACAAAGCGGAAGAAGCGAGTTCCGCAGGTACGGCAACGGAATGGAGCCAATTTGAACAGTTGGAGTAACCGGTCGAGTGCACCGGTCTGCGCTGAACGGTAGGTCTTCGCCCACCCGCACCGAGGACAGTTCGGCATTGTTTATGGTCTCACCAAAGTAGTATCGACTTGGACCTGGATTTCGCATCGGAATAGCCCTATGTCATTGAATCTGCGGTACTCAGGGCATGTTCCATGTCGCTTTCTGGTCGAGTCCCGCCACCGCGTCTTTGGTATCGTTCAGCCACACGTAAACTCCTTTGTTGCCCGAATAAGCAGGCTTACGTTCTATATCCAGAACCATCGTCAAATTGTTGCCGGAACCTGAGACCGACGAGGTCGCCGCGTAGAACTTGCATTGACTGTTTTCGAGGGTCTGAGCGGAACCAGGCGACACACCGCCGAGCGGCGAGTTCGAATCGCTATACAAATAAAAGAGATTCGTCAGCCGGTTCAGGTAGATGTGACAGGAGTTTGTCTGCACCGTTGCCGTCCCGTTTATCACAACGGAGACAAGCCGGATGTCCTGGTAACCATTGGGATCGCTCGGTACGACCCGAATAAGGTTCCGAGTACCTGTCGCCGCTGCAGGCTCGGCGGCCGGTCCTGTGCTTGGCGGCTGATTCGGCGCGGCTGGGATATCCCACGTGCCCTTCGGGTCGAGCGCGGTTGACGCCTGGAGGGCATCCATCGCCCATAAGTAAATGTTCTTCACTCCCGAGTACGTCGGCATCATCTCGAGATCAACCGTTAACGTCAGCGTCGTGCCGGCGCCCGATGAACCCGTGTTCTGGCCGTAGAGAATACACTGGCTGTTCTGGAGTATCGACGGACTTCCAGGCGACAATGGCCCAAGACTCTGGTTGTTGTCGCTCATCAGATACCAAGCGTTGGTCAGACGGTTGAAATACGCGTGGCACGTGCCTGGCGGCGCTGCGGCCGTGTTCGCAACCACAACGGAGATCATGGCGAGATCCGTGAACCCATTCGGATCTGATGGTTGAAACGTTAGGGTCTGCCTTGCGGATGTCCCGCCATTGGGCGTAACCGAGGGACCGGTTGCCGGCGGCGAATTTTGCGCCGTGATGCTCCAGACTGCCTTTGCGTCTAGTCCGGCCGATCGATTGGTCGTATCGTTGACCCAGAGATAAACGTTCTTACTTCCAAGGAAGGCCGATTTGCGCTCGAGATCTACCACAAGCACGAGGTTGTTCACGTTGCCCGTTGCACTCGACGTCGCGGCGTAGAACTTGCACTGGCTGTTTTCGAGCGTACCCGCGCTGCCCGGCGCAATGCCGCCCAGAGGCGTGTTCGTGTCGCTGTACAGATAGAACAAGTTCTGGGAGCGGTTGTAATAAAGATGGCAAGTCGGCTGCGCGGTCGACGTGGTCGCGCTCGTCACGATGGACACGATGGAGATATCACGCCAGCCATTCGGATCGCTCACTTGAAGCGTCCAACGCTGGCGGGTTTCGATCGAACTGCTCGGACTTGCAGATGGACCCGTCGACGGAGGGCTAGCCGGAACGGTCGGCGGCGTCAGGTTGAATCCCAGGACGAAAACACTTCCCTCAGCTCCACCGAAGCCTTGATACGCATTGACGGTGGTCATGTTCATCGAGGTCGTCTGGCCGGCGATATAGACCGTACCGCTCGGTAGCACCGCTATGGCGTTGGCTGACTCGCTCCCGTTCCCGCCAAAGTAGGAGCTGAAGTCGACAGAGCCTCCAGTTGCCTTGATCCGTGCGGCGTAAGCGTCATAGAGGCCGCCCTGTGTTGTTTGAATCGCATCCACGATGGGCAAAGCCCCGCCATTCGTGCGACCCGCGACGTGCGCCTGTCCTGCGGAATCGAGAGCGATCGCGTTCAGATTGTCGGTGACCATCGTGCCGTAGTAGGTGCTGTACACCAGCGCCGATCCGGCCGCGTTCAGTTTCGAAACGAAGCCATCCGTTGACCCCCCGCCAAACGCCGTCTGAAAAGGATTCACCAGCGGAAGGTTCGTCGAGTTGGTTACGCCGACAACGTACGCATTGCGACTCGAGTCCACGGCGATCGCATTGCATTGATCGATTGAGCCCGAGCCGCCGAAGTAGGTGGCGTACACCAGTGACGATCCTGAGTCGGCCGCCTTCGCAATGAAGCAATCCTGAGTACCCGAAATCGCAGCCTGAAACGGAGAAACCGTCGTCAGGTTATTCGACGAGGTCACGCCGGTGAAGTAGACCCCGCCCTGGTTGTCCACCGCGACACCGAGTCCCCGATCGTCGCCAACACCGCCGTGATAGGTGCTGAACGCAAGCCCACCCGTCGCGTCGACCTTCGCCAGGAACGCATCCAGCCGCCCGCGATTAGCCGCCTGCAAGGGATTCGCCGTCCTGAAGTTCGTCGAGTCCGTTTCACCGGTCACAAACAGGTTGTTCGAGGCATCCAGCGCCACTGCGTTGGCGATATCGGTTCCCGATCCTCCCAGGAAGCTGCTGTAAATGATCTGGCTCCCGTCGGGACTCAGTTTCAAAACGAAGCCATCCCGGACACCGGCATGAGTGCTTTGAAACGGCGAGTTCAGGGGGAAGTCCGTCGAACTCGTGGCGCCGGCGATGTAAGCGCTCCCGGCCGAGTCGACGGCGATGCCGAACGCGCGATCGTCCGAAATCCCACCGATGTAGGTCGCATAGAGCAGCGAGGTCCCCGACGAGCTGAGCTTAAATACGAACACGTCGTTGCCGCGCGAAGTCGATGAATATGCGCCGACGACCGGGAAATTCGAAGAGTCTGTCCAACCTGTGACGTAGAGGTTGCCCGCACTGTCGGTGGCCATCGCGGTTGCCGATTCGAAGCCAGATCCACCGACATAGGTTGCGAACACGACAACAGGGTCGATGGTCAACACCTGGGCCGGGTCGTACTCACCGATTTCGAAACCGACGACTCCATCCCGCTCGGAGAAGGCACAAGTCACGGCCACTTTCGACTCGCCGTCCCCGGTCCAGCACAGCGGAGGCTGCTCGACAATCACCGACTCGGCCGTTCGAAGCTCCAACTTGCCATCCACCACGCGGGGAGTCGCTCCGTCGTATAAGAGTTGGATCAACGCTGGATTCATACCAGGCGCAACGCGAAATTCGGATTTCAAGCCAGAAGTCGCGGTTCGATAGGTGAGGTCGATGCCTGGCCACAGGTCTCGATAACGGACGCCGTTGTGTAAGCCGACATCCAACATCCATTGCTGAGAATCGCGACCGGCGAAGAAGTTCGCCCTTCCCGTTGAGGGCTCGATCAGCATCGGTTCGGCCGCGAAACCTCCTTGAAACACAACACTGAATCTCTGCGGTTGCTCGATTTCGACACGACCGTTCTGAAAGG
Source organism: Bryobacteraceae bacterium (assembly GCA_035640835.1). Taxonomy (GTDB): domain Bacteria; phylum Acidobacteriota; class Terriglobia; order Bryobacterales; family Bryobacteraceae; genus DASQVJ01. Next base: position 11,494 of record DASQVJ010000019.1, on the reverse strand, counting down.
TCGCGTGCACACGTCCGGCTCGTGCTTCGAGCTGACCACTTCGGGGATTTTGGAAGATTGCAGCAGGTATTTGAGAGTACAAACTCGGAATCAGGAGTACCAGTAGTAGCGAAGCCCGCAAATTCAAATCGACCTCCACACCATGTAGTTCGGCAAAGTGGGGCTCGACTCTCCGGAAAACGGGATAGGATTACGCCGTAAGGACCGGTCAGTTTGGGATTAGGCCAGCAGGGGCAGTACCTCGGCTCAGAAGTTTCCGGTAGGGCGGTCTATTTGGACCAGCCCACTAGAATGGAACTGATGATTTTGAAGGTCCGGAAGGCCGTTTTCCCAGCAGCGGGTCTCGGTACCCGATTTTTGCCTGCCACCAAGGCTCAGCCGAAAGAAATGCTTGCCCTCGTAGACAAGCCGCTCATCCAGTACGGAATCGAAGAGGTGATTCACTCAGGCATTCAGAACATCACCATCGTTACAGGTCGCGGCAAGGTCGCCATCGAAGACCACTTCGATGTCAGCTTTGAACTGGAGCATTTATTAGAGTCGCGCGGGAAGAAAGACCTTCTCGCCATCGTTCGCGGAGTTTCCGACCTGATCGACGTTTCGTACGTGCGACAGAAGGAAGCGCTCGGCTTAGGTCATGCCGTGCTCCGCGCGCGGGACCTCGTAGGGCCCGAACCATTTGCCGTCGTCCTCTCCGACGACGTTATCCAGTCCGACATCCCCTGCATGCGCCAGTTGCTCGATATCTACGAGTACTTTGGTGCCTCGGTAGTCGCGCTCATGGAAGTTCCAAAAGAAGCAATCTCGGCCTACGGCGTGGTCGATGCCGAACCAGTCATGCACAACGGAGCGCAGGACCGGCTCTATCGCATCCGCAACATGGTGGAGAAGCCGAAGGCAGAAGACGCGCCGTCGAACCTGGCCATCATCGGGCGCTACGTGCTGACTCCGGAGATCTTCACTTCCCTCGAGTCGATTCCCCCAGGGTCGGGCGGCGAGATCCAACTCACCGACGGTCTCAAGCATCTGTTGCGAAATCGACCGATCTACGGGTACCGCTTCGAAGGCACCCGCTACGATGCCGGTGACAAACTCGGCTTCCTGAAGGCGACCGTTGAGTTTGCTTTGCGACGGCACGATCTCGGGGGACCATTCCGTGAGTACCTGAAAGGACTTAATATCTAGTCTTGATGTGGCGCAGACATTTCTTGGCTTCTACGATGGCGAGTATGGCTCAAGCCGTCGGCCAAGGACCGAGCAGTTCGGTCCGACTTGGTATCGATCTGTTCAGTATTCGGGACTCCGGCTGGTCGCCATTCGAGTATCTCGACTATTGCTCCAAGCAAGGAGCTCGCGTTGTGCACTTCTCCGAGATCCGCTTCCTGGGAAACCTCGAGGAAGCTCATCTGAAGAAGGTCCGCGACGCCGCCGCCGAGCGGGGCATATCGGTCGAGATCGGCATGCGTTCCCTTTGCCCGAGTTCGTCGGAGTTTGATGCCAAGCGCGGAACCGTCGAACAGCAGCTCACGGAAATGTTCCGCGCTGCCAGGATTGTCGGCTCGCCCATCGTCCGAGCATTTCTCGGAACCTATCGCGATCGAACGACTCCAGGTGGAATCCAGAAGCACATCGAGAATACGATCGCCGCTCTTCGACCGCTTCGTTCGCGGGCCCTCGATATGAACGTCAGGATTGCGATCGAGAACCACGCCGGCGACATGCAGGCTCACGAGTTGAAGACCCTCGTCGAGGAGACGGGGCGCGACTTCGTCGGTGTCTGCATCGACTCCGGAAATCCGCTGTGGGCTCTCGAGGATCCGCATCTCACGCTCGAGACCCTACACCCATATGTACTGACGAGCCACATTCGAGATACCGCAATTTGGAGGACCAAAGAGGCCGTCGCTGTGCAGTGGGTGCGCATGGGCGAAGGCAATGTCGGGATCTCCGAGTATCTGAAGCGCTTCGTCGAGTTGTGCCCCGGCAAGCCTGTTTCGCTCGAGATCATCACGACGGGGCCGCGTGAGTTCCGCGTGTTCGACCCGAATTTCTGGCCGCCTTACCGGTCCGCTCGCGCCTGGGAATTCAGCCGCTTTCTTGCTCTCGCAGAGAAGGGCACGCCTCGTCCGGCCCCCGCATCTGTCGCTCGCGAGCAGGTAGCCGTCGGGCAGCGAGAGGATCTCGAGGCGAGCCTTCGTTGGACCAAAAACTTCTTCGGGATGAATCCGTGATGAGAATCGTATCTACCATCGCCGTCACCATTGCCTTGAGCTGCTCTACGCTCCCAGCCATTGTGCCGGAGGTGCGCGCGCTGCTTCGAAATGGCGACTCATCCGGGGCCGACAAGCTTCTCGACGCTCACAAGGCAAAGCAGGGCCTCGATGGCGAATATCTTGAGGCCTTCTCATGGAAGGCAAGGGATGCGCTGGCTCGCAAGGATTATGCCCAGGCTGAGAAGCTCGCAGCCGAGACCAGGAAGCAAGCGATAGCGCTACTCAAGAAGCGTAACCTCGATGCCGAGCCACATCTGCCCGTCGCGCTCGGCGCGGCGATTGAGGTGCAAGCCCAGGCCGCGGCCGCGCGTGGTGAGCGTGACCAGGCTGTTATGTATCTGCGCGACGAGCTGAAGCGCTACTACAACACCTCGATTCGCACGCGGATTCAGAAGAATATTAACCTGCTGAGCCTCGAAGGCAAGCCTGCACCGGAGTTGGAAACGAAGCAATGGCTCGGCACCAAACCCGGGACCTTGGCGTCTTATCGCGGTAAGCCGGTGCTCCTGTTCTTCTGGGCGCATTGGTGCAGCGACTGCAAGCGCCAGATGCCGCTCATCCACCAGGTTCGTAAAGAGTATGCTTCGAAAGGCCTCGTGGTGATCGGCCCCACCCAGCACTATGGATACGCCGAGCGCGGGCGCGAAGTTTCTCCCGAAGAAGAGCTGAAGTACATCGATTCCGTGCGCCAGGGATTCTATGCTCCGCTTTCCGATATGCCTGTGCCGGTAAGTGAGGAAAACTTTCGGCGATACGGCGCGAGCACGACTCCAACGTTGGTTCTGGTGAACCGCAAAGGCATGGTGACAACCTATAATCCTGGCAACCTGACCATAGACGACTTGCGGAACGCGATCAATAAGGCTCTCTAGCGTTGTTCGTTCATCGAGCGATCGGCAAGCTCGCCGAGTATCGGTAGACGGAAATCTTCGTTCTGGCTGGTCTTCACCAGCATGATCAGCCAACCCACGAACACCGACGCCTTCAATAATCCCCTTGCGATTCGAGCGGCTGACTCAGGTCCGAGCCCGCCCAAGAATGGCGCGACTACCCAATCAACAAGCAACCAAACGACGAAAAGGTAAAGTCCTTGGAACGCGTGGAAACGAACCACGCGGTTCGAGTGAAACTTCGGATTGGCTAATGCAAGGATCGCCACGATCCAACCAAACACCGGGATATAGCAGAGAATGCTGATCGTGCGGGGTGTGAGCGATGCCAGCGGGTCAGCAACATTAAAGGACGGCGGAGTCGAGACAGTCTGGCGCGTGCCGCAGTGCGCGCAGAACGTGTCGCGATCGCCCACCTTGTTGCCACATGCAGTACAGAATGGCATTCTACTTACCGTAACGCGAACGCAATCTCGATTGTTCCCTCTGTGATACGATCCCGCACATGCAAACCTGCCTGCTGCTTTTCTCCTCCCTTCTGCTGCTGCCAGTACACGCGGCGAAGACGGTCGACTTCTATTTCGTCGACGTCGAGGGAGGACAAGCCACTCTCATCGTGACTCCAAGAGGTGAGTCGATCCTTGTAGATTCCGGCTGGCCAGGCTATAACCGCAGGGATGCCGACCGTATCGCCGCCGCAGCCAAACAGGCGGGGGTGAAAGCGATCGACTACCTTATCACCACTCATTACCACAACGACCATGTTGGCGGCGTAGCCCAACTGATCGAGAAACTCCCGGTGCGCACCTTCGTCGATCACGGTCCGAATCGTGAATCGGGGAAGACGCCGGAAGAGCTGAACAGCATCTACGAAAAAGCGCTACAAACCGGCAAGCGGCTGTCGATCAAGCCGGGCGACAGCCTGCCGCTAAAGGATGCGAAGCTGACCTTCGTCACGGCCGACGGTAACGTGATCGGTACGGCGCTGTCTCCATCGACCGGAAACAACAGCCAGGCTTGTTCCAATCTCCCAAGCTATCCGGAGGACAAGTCGGAGAACGCGCGCTCGGTTGGCTTCGTTTTGGAAGTTGGTAAGTTTCGCTTCGCTGACTTCGGAGATCTCACCATGGCGAAGGAGATGCAAGTGGTCTGCCCGAATAATCTCGCAGGCACTGTCGATCTTTACGTCTCCAACCACCATGGTCTCGACACGTCGAATGCTCCGGCATTCGTGAATTCGCTGAAACCTCGCGTCATTGTTATGAACAACGGCGCTCGAAAGGGCGGCAAGCCGGCCGCATGGAAGGTGCTCCGTTCCTCTCCACGAGTCGAGGACCTCTGGCAGGTTCACTTCTCCATCGAAGGTGGAAAGGAGAACAACGTACCCGAGCCGATGATCGCAAACCTCGATGAAAATTGCGAAGGTAAGTATTTGAAGGTTTCAGCAACGCCGGACGGGTCTATGACGGTGCTGAACAGCCGTAACAAATACTCGAAGACCTACGCTGCTCGCTAGGTATCACTGGCGTGTGAGCCATCCTAAATGTGTCTGATGTGCAACATCGCGGCCTGTTGATTTTCGCCATCCTCTAACGTGAGGACTGAAATTGGAACCCCGGAGAACCATTTCATGGTCGTAAGCCTAAGGAAATAGGACGAATGGTTCTATTGACCTTTTTTCATCACCGAGTACAATTGGGTGTTCCCAATTCGAAAACGGAAGTTGCCTATAATGTTCAAAACAAAAAAGACCCGTCCTGAGGCACCAGTCCCGAACGAGAGAACCTACGCAAGCAGCGAGGTGGCACGAATCGCACAGGTTAGCTTACGGCAGCTTCAGTGGTGGGATGAGCGCAAAGTCGTATCGCCTCGACACGCATCGCACAAGCGCATCTATCTGCCGGAAGAGGTCGTAGAGATTACGGTGATCGCGGAACTCCGGCGTAAGGGGTTTTCGTTGCAGAAGATCCGCCGCGTTCTCCGATTTCTGCAGCGCGAGATGGGCAAGCGGCTTCATGAGGTCCTGAACGGCGAGGCCGACCTGCACCTGGTTACCGACGGCAAATCCATCTACCTGGAAGACAACAGCGAGCGGATTATCGACATCCTGAAGAACGCCAGACAACCCATGTTCCTGGTGTGTGTCACCGACCAGGTGAGGCGGCTGGCGAGCTTTAGTTCCGTCGTCAAGAAGCCTGTTCGAAATGAAACGGCAGCACCGGGGGCCGCTTCCGCGCGGAAGGCGCGTGCGATTTGATTTGAAGGGCGTTTCAGCCTGGTTTCTTTTTAACGAACCGAATCTGGCGGTCCGATCGTCAAAACAGTGAGGATCCCAGGTCGCTCAGCCTAACGGCTGGTGTGTCTCGGGATATACTCGGACTCTAGGAGGGCTTTTTGTCCTTGCCACGCCGTTCCTACGTTTTAGCTCCGCTGGTTGTTCTAGCCTTCTCGGCACTGGGCGGTCTTTATGGCCCCGCCATCACTGGCGCCTCTGCCGCGAGCTCGGAAGACGATATCAAGACAAGTTTGCGCAACTTTACCCGCGTCCTCAACGTGGTTGAGGAGAACTTTGCGGAAAAGGTTACCCCGGACAAGGCCATCTACAAGGGTGCGATCCCGGGGATGGCCAGGACTCTCGACCCCCACACGAGCTTTTTCGATCCCAAAGACTTCCAGCTCCTGCGCGAAGACCAGAAGGGTCACTACTACGGCGTGGGTATGACGGTTGCGCCGCGTAACGGCAAGACGATCGTCATTGCGCCCTTCGAAGGCTCCCCGGCCTACAAGGCGGGTATCCGCCCCGGCGACGCCATTATTGAAGTGAATGACAAGCGCACCGACGGCCTGACCACCACCGAGGTGGCTGACCTCCTGAAGGGCCCCCGAGGCACTCAGGTCCAGGTCGTGATTGTTCGCGAGGGTAATGAGAAGCCGCTTACTTTCAACATCACGCGCGACGAGATCCCCCGTAAGAGCGTTAACGACGCCTTCTGGCTGAAACCCGGGATCATGTACCTCGATATCGAATCGTTCAATGAGAACACCAGCCGTGAGGTGGAAGAAAACTTCAAGCGGCTCGGCGAGACGAACGTGAAAGGACTGATCCTCGACCTGCGCGACAACCCCGGCGGTTTGTTAAATGAAGGCGTCGCGGTAACCGATCGCTTCCTCCAAAAAGGTCAGCTGATCGTTTCGCATCGTGGCCGCGCGTCGGCGGAGAAGCCCTACTATGCCCGCTACGGAAACCAGGGACGCGACTATCCGATTATCGTGCTGGTGAACCGGTATTCTGCTTCGGCCGCCGAGATCCTCGCCGGTGCATTACAGGATCACGATCGGGCATGGGTCCTCGGAGACAACACGTTCGGCAAGGGATTGGTCCAGACGGTCTACCCGTTGTCGGAGAACACCGGCCTTGCCCTTACCACCGCTCACTTCTACACTCCGAGCGGGCGCTTGATCCAGCGCGACTATACGAACCAGTCGTTCTACAACTACTACTACCGGAACAACACCGAGACGAAGAATCCGCTCGACGTCAAGATGACCGACAGTGGCCGCACGGTGTACGGTGGCGGGGGTATTTCTCCCGACGAGAAGTTCACTTCGCCCAAGCTCAATAAGTTCCAGAGCGAGCTGCTTCGCAAGTTCGCCTTCTTCAACTTCACCGCTCGATATTTCGGTTCGCACTCCACCAAGCTCGACAAAAACTGGACGCCGGACCAGGCGCTGATGAACGAATTTCACGCGTTCCTCCTTAAAGACGGAGTCGAGTTCACTGAAGCCGAGTTTGCGGAGAACAACGATTGGACCCGCCAGCAGCTTCGCCGCGAGATGTACATCACGGCGTTTGGCGTGGATGAAGCTCGCAAGGTCGCGGTCGAATACGATCCGCTGGTGCTGAAGGCGGTCGATTCGCTTCCGAAGGCTCGCAGCCTCACCGAGAACGCGAAGAAAATGATTGTTCAGAGGACACAGAAGAATAACGGACGTTAACTGCTGCCGTGTGGTCATCTGTGCCTCCCAAGCCAGATGACCGAGTACATTCCAACCCCTCAAATAGCCATCCTGGATACGGGCGGTCAGTATACTCACCTGATCGCCCGAAAGGTCCGGGAGCTTGGCGTCTATGCCGAAGTTCTCCCCAGTGAAGTTCCTGTTTCTAGGCTGAAGGGCCGCAAAGGAGTCATCATCTCAGGCGGACCTGCGAGCGTTTACGAGCCGGGCAGCCCGACGGTCGATCCCGCTCTCTTTGACGCCGGCTTTCCCGTTCTCGGCATCTGCTACGGGCAGCAACTCATGGCGTATGCGCTCGGAGGCACCGTGCAGAAGGGCGACCGTGGCGAGTACGGCGCCGCTTATCTCGAGCAGAAGGGGCAGACGCGGCTCTTGCAGGGGACAGCTCCACGACAGCGCATCTGGATGAGCCATCGCGACTCGGTGAGTGCCTTACCGTCCGGCTTTGAGCTGGTTGGTGCGACCGAGACTTGCGCGGTCGCCGCGATCTCGAATGAGAGCAGGGGCCTCTTCGGCGTCCAATTTCACCCCGAGGTCGTTCACACCGAGTTCGGGCGCCAGATCCTCTCCAATTTCGCTTTCGACATCTGTGGATGCACGGTGGATTGGGAGCCTCGACAGCGGATACCGCTTGTCGAGCAGCATATCCGCGAAGTCGTCGGCGACCGGAATGTTTTCTTCTTCGTGAGCGGTGGAGTCGACTCAACGGTCGCGTTCACTCTTTGTTTGCATGCCCTCGGCGAGCAGCGAGTCAGTGGCGCCTACGTGGATACCGGCTTCATGCGCCAAGGCGAGACCGAATACGTCCGCAATCTCTTCACAAGTCTCGGGTCGAAGCACTTCCAGATCGTCGACGCCTCCTCTCAGTTCATCGGAGCAGTGGCGCAATCTTGCGACCCGGAAAGCAAACGCCGGGCTATAGGTGAGGAGTTCGTCAAGGTGCAAGAGGCTGTGCTCCAGACGGGACACTTCCTCGACGGCCACTGGATCCTCGGCCAGGGCACAATCTATCCGGACACAATCGAGTCCGGGGGCACCAGCAAGGCTGAGGTCATCAAGACCCATCACAACCGCGTAGCCGGCATTCAGAAGCTCATTGATGAAGGCAAGATCGTCGAGCCTCTTCACTTCTTCTATAAGGATGAGGTGCGCGAGATCGGACGTGAACTGGGACTGTCGCAAGAGTTCCTCGACAGGCATCCGTTCCCCGGCCCGGGACTCGCGATTCGCTGCTTGTGCTCGGATGAAGAGCTAGACGTCGAGCGGATCGAGGAAGGCTGGATCCTGCCGATTCGATCCGTTGGCGTACAGGGTGACTCGCGGACCTATCGGCCGGTGCTCGCAATCGATCAGCACAACGACCACTTGTACGCGACCAGCCTCACGAACCGGCTTGCGTCCGTGAATCGAGTTGTGTCCGTGCTTGGCTCCAAGCACCCGTTGGAAAGCATGCGGGTACGCCGCAGAACCTTAACGGAGGAGCGTCTGGCCTTGCTTCGGGAGGCCGACGCCATCGTGCGCAGAATCTGCAACGAGACGGGTTTTGAACATCGCATCTGGCAGTTCCCCGTCGTGCTGGTGCCCCTCGGCTCGGCCGAAGCTCCTGATTCGGTAGTGTTGAGGCCCGTTGAGTCTGTGGATGGCATGACGGCTCAATCTGTCGAGCTTGGTCACGAGCTGCGGGACAGGTTCACGACCGAGCTTCTGGCGTTGGCCGGCGTCGCGGCCGTGTTTCACGATCTGACACATAAGCCTCCAGCAACCATCGAGTGGGAGTAGCCCACCTCCGGGATTCGCGGCAGTGTTTCGCGAACTGGGAGTAAGGGATACTCCGGGCTTAAGCCCTACAGGACTCGGCGCAAACCTCGCCCTAGGACCGCGACTCTCGACAGTCTTAACCTAAGCTCTCATTGAGCTCTTTTGACCTCCTTGAGTCGCTTGGGAGTAAGTTCCGCGACAATCCGTCAGGGTCCTAAGAAAAGCCCGAGAGCGAACTCTCCAGAACTTTGGTCCTGTTCGACTGGGGTATGTTCTGCTACGTCTTGCGGCTCATATTGAGGAGTCACAGGCCTATGACCACAATTTGTAGTATTTCGGTTGACCGCAGCCCTGGTGTCGACCCTATCTCACCCCCCTAAGTGATTTGGGCCTAAGGTACAAATCTAGGGTTTACTTAGGGGTAAAAGCCAAGGTACATTTCTCAACCCGCCACACATAATCTTCAATGAAGCACGACAAACTTTAGGGGCGAATTGAAATTCTTCGTTTCCGATTTGAAACGCGCCCGAAGTTTTGCGTTCTGAATCGAAACCGGGCCGGCTAGATTGGAACGCTCCTTGTGGGTACCACAAGAGCATACATCAAAGCGGCACGGCCGATCGGAACCTTCGTAAGTCTTGATTCTTCAGGAGATTTGCATGGCGACAGCTCGAGCCAATCTTGTTTCAAACGCTGTTGAATCCTCGTGGTTGCCCGTTTGCACCCCCGAAACCACCAAGCCGTCGCAACAGGGGCGGACCGGGTCAAAGCCGGACAAAAAGGGAGCAGACCGTGCCATGCAATCCAACTCCATGAGCATTGTTGCATCGAAAGGAATCACATTAAACAAGAATTCGCAGCGGGATCGAGTTGTTCTCGAACACCTGCCACTCGTCAAAGCGATCGCCGTTCGAGTGCACGAAAACCTTCCCGTCCATGTGGACTTGGACGACTTAGTCCACGCCGGGATCCTGGGACTGTTTGACGCCGCGACTAAGTTTGATCCAGAGAAACAGGTTGCTTTCTCGAGCTACGCGAAGCACCGGATCAAGGGTGCGATCCTCGATAGCCTCCGCCAGTTGGACTGGGCATCGCGCGATCTCCGTCGTCGTCATAAGCAATTGGAAGCAGCAACGCGCGAGCTCGCCGCTGAGTTGCAGCGCACTCCCACCGAGGCAGAGATTGCGGACCGCCTGGGTGTTGACGTCGAGCGCTGGCGCCAGATGATGCTCGACATGCGCAGCGTGGGCCTGATCTCGGCCAATACTCGCGGCGCAGAAAACGAAGATCTCCCGGCCCCGGATTTCCCGAGCCGTCCCGAAACTCAGCCCGACTCCATGTGCGCTCGCGAGCAACTGCGCAGCGTTCTCGCCACGGCGATGAAGGCTCTGCCTGAGCGCTACAAGAAAGTTGTCGTCCTCTACTACACCAACGAGATGACGATGAAGGAAATCGGCGGAGTCCTCGGCATCAATGAGAGCCGGGTTTCGCAGATCCACAAATCGGCGCTAGAGAAGATGAACGTGGTTCTGCAAGGGGCGGGTATCCGCGATAGCAGCGCGTTCTAAGTAAGCGTTCAGCGGTCAGGCTTCAGCGCTCAGCTTCAGCAATAAGCTCGGTAGCTGCGGCTTAGTGAATCTTGACCGTGTAAGGCATCAGGTGCATAAACCCGCCCTGCTGCCACAGCTTCAGGTTTAAACCCACCATCTGACCCAGGCGCTTCTCAACTCGCGCCTCGAGCTGAGCGTCGGCATCGGCGGCGGGGTCCTGCGAAATGCGCAACAGCTCGTCGAACACGCTTCGGCGGCCAGGGAACGGAACCAGGCGCACTCGGTCTTCCGGCCTCATCTTGGCCTTCTGCTTAACCAGCTCGATTACGCGATCGAGACCGGCGGTTTCGTTTACGAGCCCGACTGCTTTGGCCTGATCACCCAGCCAAACCCTGCCCTGCGCATACTGATTAATGTCCTCGAACGACCTCTTCCGTGCCTTGGCGACCTTCGATACGAAGCCGTTATAGAACTCCTGCATGCTGCTGATCAACTTTGCCCTTTCGCTTTCGGAGAGCGGAACATAGTCCGAATCGATGTTGGCGTTGCGACCGCGGCTGAGCAAGTCCTTGGTGACCCCGACCTTGTCGTAGAGTCCTTTCAGGTTGAGCTTGCCGTAGATGATGCCGATGCTTCCCGTGAGTGTGCCGGGATAGGCAAGGATGGGATCGCCGGTCATGGCAATGTAATAGCCCCCAGAAGCAGCAACGTCCGACATGGAGATGACCATCGGCTTCTTTTCGCTGAGGAGCTTCAACTCACGCAGGATTTCATCGGATGCGCTCGCGTCTCCGCCCGGGCTGTCGATTCGAACGATGACGGCGCCGATGTTTTTATCGTTCGCGACCTGCTGGATGAGTTTGATGAACGGTCCGGATCCGAGCGTTTCTTCTGAGCCCGTGCCGGCGTCAGCGCTCGCTCGAACTATGTTTCCGGTGCCAACCAGATAAGCGACCTGCTTTGCGTCGCCGCGGGGCGTGAAGGATTTCAAATAGTCGCGATGGCT
>DASQVJ010000018.1:0-3525 GCA_035640835.1 Bryobacteraceae bacterium | reverse complement strand
TTCGTGCGCAGATGCCGACAATATCGGGTCAGCCGACGATCTCGTTCGCCGGTAGCTCCAATCTCGACACGGCTCGAAGGACGGTGGCGCCGGGCGGGTTGCTGACCATAACGGGTTCCAATCTGATGAAGGTGCCCGGTGAGCCGTCTGCCAGTATTCCTGCTGACATGCTGCCGACGAACTACAACGGGACAACCGTCAGCGTGGGTGGCAGCGCGGCGCCCCTGCTGGTCGCCGGCCGAGAGAACCTGGTGGTGCACGTGCCCTCCAACATCGCGACAGGCGACCAGGACGTGATCGTGCGGACTCCGATCGGGGCGACATCGCCCACAAGAGTTCCGGTGAGCACGGTGGCTCCTGCGATCTTCTTCACGGATGCAGGGGGCATTTTCTTGAAGAATGCTGACTTCAGCCTGGTGACTGCCTCGAATGCGGCGCGGGCCGGTGACATCATTCTCGTGTACTCGACCGGCTTGCCCGCGGCGAGCAGCATGACGTCGGGGCAGATCGTGCCGCTGGGACAGAGCGATAATCCTGTGTTCACGTCCACTGTGCCGGTTCGCGTGACCGTGGGAAGCAGAGACGCTCGGGTGATTTACTCGATTCTGTCACCTGGGTTCGTCGGGCTGTCCCAGACGGCGTTTGTCGTACCCGAGGGAGTGACCGCGGGCGCGCAACCCGTCGTGATCACTGCGGGGTCGACGGCGAGCAACTCGGTGGATATGCGAGTGCAGTAGCCCGGCCGATTCAAGGGAGGCGGACTGACTACTGGTTCGCCTCCAACTTCTTCTTTTTGATCTCTTCCATGACGCTCAAGATCAGCTCCTTCGATTCCTCCAGGCACTTCATGATGATCTGAATGTCCATGGCCGGTTTTCCGATTTGACGTGCGCTCTGGCAGTAAACGCCATGCTGGGCTACCATCACCAGGGCGTCCGTCACAAGGTCGAGAGTGACCGCCAACCTGCCGCGTTCGACTCCCATCATCGTCTCGAATTGCTCGAGCTCTTCCTGCTTGTCGTTGAAAACAGACACTACTTCAGGATGCCTCGGCGTTGTAGAAACGCGAAAATTTGGGGGAATAGCCGGTTCATCTGAGCATCGTCAAAGCCGTGAGCGCCGTTCGGAATAGGAATGAGCTCCGCATCGGCACGTGCCTGGCGGAGCGCCTTGACGAGTTGCACGCTGTGTTCGTAGGGCACGACCTCATCGGCATTGCCGTGAATGCAAAGAATCGGAGGAACATCGTTTCGGACGTAACTAATCGGGGAAACTTTGCTCGCGAGTTCGAAGCGGCTCTCCTGTTCAGGCACCCACTTCACCGCATACTCTCGCATGTTGATACCCTGCAGCTGGTCTGCGACGTCGGTGATGCCGTAGAAATCGACGACCGCTGCCACGTTTCCGGTTGGCCCAAACTTTGCGGACTTCGGTGTCATGCCGACCATCAACGAGAGATGCCCTCCGGCGGAGTCGCCGGTAACCACGATGCGCTTTGGGTCGACATTGTATTTGCGCGCGTTGTTGCGGAACCATTCGGCGGCGTTCAGTACGTCGGTGATCGCAGCAGGTGCCGTTGCGACAGAGGCCAAACGATATTCCACGTTCGCTGCGACGAATCCTTTCTCCACCCATGGAAGCACGTATTTGCTGACCACGGCGTCTTTTCTTCCGCCGGTCCATCCGCCTCCGTGGATCACGAGGACTCCGGGTCGTTTACCCGAAGCCGCAGCCTTCGGTTGATAGATATCCAGGACCGTTTGGTCGAAGTCGGAATATCGAATATTACGCTCGACCGATACCGAGTCGGGTACGGAAGGGGCACTCTCAGCCCCTTGAATCAGACCGGGGAGGGCGAACGTCAGTAGAAGGGCAACCATGCGCATGAGAACATTACAGCTTACGGTAGACACTCAATGAAACTTTGCTGCATTGCCCTGTTGTTCTTGACGGCTGCGTATGCCGATGGTGCGGGTCGCATCTCGAGCAAGCAGGCCACGGCGGACGCGGAAATTACTGCGGATCCGAGCTCGAGCTTCTGGAAAGGAGTGAAAGGTGTGCGGTTTGGCACCGATCCGTTCGGCAAGCCTGTGCCGGGCCACGAAACCGAGGTTCGCTCCCGCTGGACTGGGCGCAATCTTTACGTCCTGTTCATTGCTCCCTACCAGGAGCTCTATGTCAATGAGCAGCCCGATACGACTCAGGAGACCAACAAACTTTGGGATCACGACGTCTGCGAAGTGTTTGCCGGATCCAACTTCGAGACCATCGGAGCTTACAAGGAGTTCCAAGTCTCCCCACTCGGCGAGTTTGTCGATTTGGATATCAACCGATATGAACCCAAGAGCGCCCTTGGTCTGAAGTGGAATTCTTCTTACCGTGTGAAGGCTCGGATCGATCGGGAGAAGAAAGTCTGGTACGGCGAGATGCAGATTCCCCTGGAATCGTTTGAATTGAAGGAGGTGAAGCCCGGGGCCGAGCTGCGCATCAACTTCTATCGAATGCAGGGGCCACCTCCGAATCGTCTGAAGATCACGTGGCAACCCACGAATTCGCCGAGCTTTCACGTCCCAGAATCCTTTGGGCGGCTTGTACTGGAAAGGTAGATGCGCGGTCAGAAACTGCTGCGGCTTTCGCAAGTCGGTCTTCGCGGGATCGTTGGCGAAGGACTTACGGCCCAGCATGTCCTCGACTTCTCGAGCGCTTTCGGAACGTTCCTGGAACCTGGCCGGCCTGTGCTTTTGGCGCGCGATGCTCGAGCAAGCGGTTGCATGCTCCGCGAAGGGGTGATCGCGGGACTCACAGCATGCGGGCATAACGTGCTCGACCTCGGAATTGTATCGACACCAGTGCTGCAGCATGCTATTCAGGGGCGGGAAGCGGCCGGAGGAGTGTCGATCGGTGCCAGCCACAACGCGGCCGACTGGAATGCGCTGAAGTTCTTCGGTGCCGGCGGGACCTACCTCTCGACCGCGGAGGCCAACGAACTCCTCGACATCTATCACCTCCGGCGTTTTCGCTATTGTCCTTGGGAAGCTGTCGGGGAGGTGAGTGCCGTCGAGGGCGACCTCGATCGATACTTGGACGATCTGGCTCGCGTGTTCGATCTCGACGCGCTTCGCTCCCTTCGGGTGGTTGTCGACTGTTGTAATGGGACCTCCTCAGTAATCCTGCGGCGCTTCAACGAGCGCTTCGGTTTCAATCTGATCCTGATCAACGAGCAGCTGCGTGGTGTGTCGTTTGCACATGAGCCGCTGATTACGCCCGAAATGATTCGTTTGCAGCTCGCGCCGCTGATCCAGCCACTACAAGCGGACGCGGGCTTTCTATTCGACGTCGACTCGGACCGGGTGGGCGTCGCGACGGAGCAGGGTGTGGCCCTGTCCGAGGAGCTGATCCTCCCGATGTTGGCGGACTACTATCTGCCTCACAGTCCGGGCAAAATGGTGATAACGAACCTCTCGACCACCGCTCTGGTAGAGGACATTGCGCAGAGGCATGGAGGAACCGTCGTCAGGGTACCTG
>DASQVJ010000017.1:0-2919 GCA_035640835.1 Bryobacteraceae bacterium | reverse complement strand
AAGCCGTCAATCGGCGTACCCCATTTGTCTGTCTCCTCTCCCTCCTGTGTCATAATCTGCGCCATGCGATTAGTGTTGAGTTTCGTTCTGCTGTGCGGAGCTGTGTGCGCTCAGCGGTCCGTCCCGATCGAAAACGAACATGTGCGCGTCCTCGACGTGATTGATCCACCCGCGGGTAAAGGCAAGCTTCACGAGCACCCGATGAACCGCGTAATGGTCTACCTGAATGAGGGTTCGCAGAGACTGGAGTATGCCGATGGACGCACCGTGAACCTCAAGTTCAAACCAGGCGAAGTCATCTGGAGCCCGAAGGCCGGAATGCACACGAGTGAGAACGTCGGCGGCAAGCCGTTCCGCATTGTCGAAGTCGAACTCAAGCACCCTGGAAAACCTTTCCACCCTCCTGCGGCCGATCCGCTGAAAGTGGCCCCGAATATGTACAAGCTGGTGCTCGAAAATGATCAGGTGCGGGTCTTGCGCGTCACCATTCCAGCACATGGAAAGGTTCCGCTGCACGAACACGTGTTACCGCGTGTGGGCATCTTCCTTCAGGCGGACAAGATCAAATCCATTCCCGTCGAAGGATCACCTTCAGAGAAGGTCTTCCATGGCGTCGAGATTGTTCCTGGCGGCGCTCTAAAGCATGCGGAGGAGAACATGGGCGACAGACCAGTCGAATTAATTCTTGTGGAGGTCAAGTGAAGCTCACGAGTGTTGCAGCGATGCTGTTCGTGTACGCCGCGAGCCTTCAGGCTGAGACCCATCGAATCGTGCCTGAGAAGCTCTACCGCACGTTCGGTAACCAGAACCCGGTGTTGCTCCGAATCAAGTCAGGCGATACGGTGGTGACCAAAACCGTGGACGCTGCCGGATATGACGATAAAAACACCAAGCGTCATCCGGAAAGCGGAAATCCGTTGACGGGTCCCTTCTACGTGGAGGGTGCGGAGCCGGGGGACGGTCTCGCGGTCGTCTTCAAGCGAATCCGCATGAATCGCAACTCGGGCTGGTCCGCTTACCGGTTGTGCCTTTACTCGCTGACACCCGATACCGTTGAACACGTGTACTCGAACCAGTACAAGCCCGACGCCGCTGTCCCTGGCCGAACAACCTTGGTGCCTTGGGAACTTGATCTCGAAAAGCAGATGGTCCGGCTTCGTGAGCCGAATTCAGGCCGCACGAAGTTGGAATTTCCAGCCAGACCGATGCTCGGCTGCGTCGGCGTGGCTGCGCCAAGTGACTTCGCTCCAATCAGCGCCATCTCGGGACCCTACGGCGGAAATATGGACTACAACGAGCTGGTCGAGGGCGTGACTGTCATACTTCCGGTGTTTCATCCGGGCGCTCTGCTTTATGTCGGCGATGGTCATGCCTTACAAGCCGACGGCGAGCCTACGGGAACCGGCATCGAGACGAGCATGGATGTGGAGTTCACAGTAGAAGTCAGAAAGAACGCGAATCTTACCAACCCGAGATTGGAGAACTCCGACTACATCATCAGCATCGGGAGCCAGCCTGAGTTCCAAAGTCCTCTCGATCGTGCCTTGCAGATCGCAACCAGCGACATGGTTCGGTGGTTGGAGAAAGACTACGGACTCGAGCCTTGGGCGGCACACCTGTTGGTGGGCTACCAAGGCCGCTACGACGTGGTGACGGTGCAAGGTTCTATGGCGCTTAGAATTCCAAAACGGGCGCTTCCGGCTCGCAACTAGCACCCGGTCCAACACAACTCTTATGCGTCTGCCTCTGTTGTTGTTTTGCGTCACTTTTTCACTTGCTGGACAGACGATCGCTCCTGAGCAGATCGACACTCTTGTGGAAGCCGCGATGAAGGCTTGGAAGGTGCCGGGCGCGTCTGTCGCCATTGTTCAACAGGATCGAATCGCGCACGTCAAGGGGTATGGTATTCGCGAGCTTGGTAAAGAGGACAAGGTCACTGCGGACACCGTCTTCGCAATTGCGTCGGTATCGAAGGCTTTCACCACGACCGCAATGGCCATGCTGGTCGATGAAGGGAAGATGAATTGGGACGATCCCGTCTCGAAGTATCTGCCCTGGTTTCGGCTGTCAGATCCCCTTGCAAGCTCCGCAGTTACGCTGCGAGACATCGTGAGTCATCGCACTGGATTGACTCGCCACGACGCGCTTTGGATCGGATCGCCCTGGACGAGGGAAGAGTTGATCCGTCGGACAGCAACCCTCAAACTGAGTAAGCCTTTCCGATCCGCGTACCAATATCAGAACCTGATGTTCACTACAGCAGGCGAGGTTGTCGCAGCGTCCAGCGGAAAGAGTTACGAAGAGTTCGTCCGCACTCGAATCTTCGAACCTCTTGGAATGAAAAAGGCCTGCTTCAACGTCGAAGAGGCTCAGAAGTCGCCCGACTTCGCGGCGGCACACGACCGCGGGGATCCGGAGCCGAAGCTCGGCAAATGGCGGAACGTCGACAACATCGGCGGCGCGGGCGAGATCAATGCAAGTGCTCGAGACATGGCCCAATGGCTGCGGCTGCATCTCAACGACGGCATGTACGACGGCAAGCGTCTGGTGAGCGCGAAGAACCTGGAAGAAACACGAATGCCCCACACGCCGCAGCGTCTCGACGGCATTACGCGGGCGTACAACCCTGAAACCAATCTGATGACCTACGGCATGGGGTGGAACACATACGACTACCGGGGACAGTATGTCGTGAGTCACGGGGGTGCACTCTCCGGCTTCCGAGCGCATCTCACGCTGCTGCCGAAGTACAAAGTCGGATTCGTAATTCTCTCCAACCTGGGAGGCACTCAGATGCCGGAAGCGCTCCGCAACACCTTCATTGACTCGATGCTCGGCTTGCCGGCCCGCGACTGGAACGCCGAGTTCCAGCAGGTTGCGGCCAAGGCGGAAGCTGAGGATAAAAAGCGCAAGCAGCAG
>DASQVJ010000016.1:0-8734 GCA_035640835.1 Bryobacteraceae bacterium | reverse complement strand
GCCCCTATGCAGATGAGATGAAGATCGAATTGCTGCAAGCGTTGGCTCAGCAGACAGCCGTCGCGTTTCAACTTCGAGAGCTTCTGGAGCAGTCGCGCCAGAGTGCCGTGATCGAAGAACGCGCGAATCTGGCAAGAGAGCTTCACGATACTCTCCTGCAGGGATTCACTGGAGTGACGCTTCAACTTCGTGCTCTGCTGAGGCGGCCACCCGACTCTCCTGAAGAGACTCGGTTTCGGCTCGCCCGAATCGAACGGGAAGCAACGGATGCTGTTCAAGAGGCGCGAAGAGCCGTCGGGGACATGCGTGGAGGATTCTCACTCGTCCCGGTCTCAGAATCAGAGGACGTGGTTGCGGGCATAGCCACGCTGGTCCACCAGGCCCGGTCGAATACGGACTCTGATCTGATCTGGCAAGCCCGCGGCCGGCTGCGGCTATTAGATTCCCTGGCCACCGTCGTGATTCTGCGCATCGCTCGTGAGGCTCTTGGGAATGCCTTGCGGCACGGTAAACCAACTCGCGTGATGATCACGCTGGCTTTTCAACCAGCTCAGGTTGAACTGAAGATAGAAGATAACGGGCAGGGATTCGATACCTCCGTATTGCCAACGATTGGTGAGAAGCATTTCGGCATCGTGGGAATGCGTGAGCGAGCCGAGAGTCTCGGAGGAGGCATCCAAATCACTAGCGAGATCGGAGTGGGGACTACGGTCGTGGCAACGCTTCCGGCATGAGCAGAACCATGAAGCCAATTCGAGTTCTTTGCGTGGATGACCACCCCGTGGTGCGGCGCGGAGTGGCAGCGATGCTCGGTACAGAGCCCGAACTCGAGTTGGTGGCTGAGGCGGCGTCAGGTAAGGAAGCGGTCGATCTGTTTCGTCAACTTAGGCCCGACGTAGTGCTCATGGACCTTCGCCTGGCTGGTGAGATGGACGGAATTGAGGCGATCCATGTGATCTGTTCCGAATCGCCGCAGGCCCGGATTCTGGTGCTCACGACGTATGCCGGTGATGAGAATATTCACCGGGCTCTTCATGCCGGAGCTCGCGGCTACTTGATCAAGGACACGCTGGACGATCGGCTGCTGGATGCAATCAGGGCGCTTTACGAAGGGCGGCGATACGTGCCACCCGAAGTCGCGGTGCAACTTGCAGAGCACGGACCACGTGTTGAGCTGACAGAGCGTGAGCGGGAAGTGCTCGAGTTGATTGCGCGCGGTCTGCGCAACAAGGAGATCAGTGCGGCGTTACTGATCTCCGAAGCCACTGCTCGTACTCACGTCGAGAACATCGTCGCGAAGCTCGGAGTGAACAGCCGCACTGAAGCGCTGGTGGTTGCGGCTCAACGCGGATTCATCCGGCTCTGAATCAGTCCTGATATTCTGTCTCTCACCTTTCAACAAGAAAGCTGCGAGGATTCTGTGACACGCCGCGACTTCCTACACACATCTGCTTCTGCCGCTACTGCGGCGATCGCTGCTCTGACCGGACCAGAAGGCTTGTTGGCCGACGCTCGTGAGAAAGCAAAGCCGCTGAACCTTCGAATCACGGATCTCAAGACCTTTATCGTGAACCGCGGCGGAACCAATGGAGTGAACTATGTGTTCGTGAAGATCTACACGAACGCGGGCATCACGGGATTGGGCGAGGGCTCGGTCACAAGCAAGGAAGCCACGGTCGCTGCGGCCATCGATGAACACAAGCGATATCTCGTAGGCCTCGATCCGACAGACATCGAGATGCATTGGCAAGCGATGTACCGCTGGCCACGGTGGCGCGGCGGACCGATTCTCAACTCAGCGATCAGCGCCGTGGAGATTGCACTCTGGGACATCCTGGGACAAGCGCTGGGACAACCCATCTATAAACTGCTGGGTGGCAGGGCTCGTGAACGCGTGCAGATGTACGTGCACGCCGGCGGCGACTCACCGCAAGAGTATGCGCAGAACTGGCTAAAGGCCAAGGAGGAGGGTTGGACCGGATGCAAAGCCCAGTTCATTACCACGCAGGGCGATGTGATCGATCCGGTTCGCTCGGTACGAGAAGGCATCGCGAACCTTCGAGCCGTCCGGAACGCAGTCGGAGAGGACTTCCGTATCTGCATCGACGTGCATGGCAAGACGACACCGACCATGGCCCTCGACTTCTGTAGGCGAGCCGAGGAGTTCTCGCCTTTCTTCGTAGAGGAGGCCACGCAGATCGAAGATCTCGATGAGCTCGCTCACCTTCGAAGCAGCACGCGAATTCCTTTGGCAACGGGGGAGAGGCTATTCACGAAGTACGGTTTCAGTCAGATCTGCCAAAGACACCTCGTCGATTATGTCCAACCTGACGTGGTCCATTGTGGCGGCATCCTCGAGATGAAGAAGATCGGGACGCTTGCAGAGGCCTACCGAATCGAACTGGCTCCGCATAATCCGCAAAGTGACGTAAGCACCTTGGCATCCCTGCATGTAGACTTCTCGACCCCGAACTTCGCAATTCAAGAGATTACTCATCGGGGCAAGGAACAGTATTGGATCGACCTGTTCTATGGTGGCGGGATCACGTACAACAAAGGCTTTGCTTTGCCGCCCGATCGGCCAGGGCTTGGCGTCGACATGGATGAGCGGGTCGCTGCGAAACAACCATATCAACCGCATACAAGGCAGAAGCTCCGGTTGCCGGACGGTGCGATCGCTGATCACTAAAGGGAGGTCCGGGGGCTGCTTAAATAGAGTTTTGGAGCACCCATGCAATCGCCCGATCGTCTTACCCTACGGAAAGCAATCCTTGATCTCTGTATGCAGCGCGGCGTTCATGCCTCTGCATGTCCTTCGGAAGTTGCACGGAACTTTGGCGGTGACCGCTGGCGTCAATTGATGCCGGAGATTCGAAGCGTCGCTGCTCAACTTCACGATGAAGGCGAAATCGTGATTATGCAGGAGGGTGAGGTTGTGGATCCCAGGATCGCCCGTGGTCCCATCCGATTCGCCACTCGCCAAAACCGCAACACGCATTGAGAGAACAAGCCGGGGCAGCCTTGCCGCGAGGTGGTAGTAACCGAGACATGAACCTCCAAGGAGGCGACTCCAACAATCGAGTACAAACGCCGGATAATCGGAGCAGGAGGGATGACCATGAGTCAGCTCACCGAGAAAGAATTGCGAGCGGTGGCGCGCGCAGCTCACGGACCACAGGAAGCAGAAATCGGTTGCGATGACTGCTTGATGCAAGTCGGTGCGTACTGCGAAAGTCAGTTAGCCGGTCGTGCGATTCCCGAAGCCTTGCGTCCGGTGCATGAGCACCTGAGCATGTGTCCCGAATGCCGCGAAGAATACGAAGCCCTTGTGATGTCGATGAAGCAAACGGATTCCTAGCGGCTCAGGCCGACGGGTTCTTCGGTTAAGACATCCGGTCCTCTCGTTTTGGGATGCTCGCGGTCCTTTGAAGAAACGGTAGAGGACCGGAACAATATCGAGCTCTAGCACCGTTCTCGAAGACCTGGAAATCCGCGGCTGTGAGGCGAGGACAGCCTCCCGCTCAGCCTCACACGCCGGTTTCAGCTTTCCAGCCCGCAACGGCTAGGCAGCGCCGATTGCCGAGGGCCGAAGACGGAACGGATTCTCGTCAGCACTCGGACCATATATCGACGGAACCATAACCCCAACCTGCCGCAGATAAACCGAAAGCTGACCGCGATGATGATACCAGTGGTTCAGCATTAGCGTGCGCAGCACGGCTCCTACGGGGATCGCCATCACTTCTCTGTCACCATCCACCAATCGCCACATCTCGCCAAGCTTCTCATCAGTCAACTTGCCGAGGATCTCCCGAGCTGTCGCATAGCTCTTCTCCAGAGTTGGGACAAGCTCCGCAGCGCTGGTGGCGCTTGGCTGCACGAATTCCGGGATCTGAAACGGCGAGGTCTGCGATAACTGTGCGATCCCGCCAGGGATGTTGGCCACGTGCAGAGCCAACTGCCCCAGCGACATCGATTTTTCGTGTGGCTTCCAACCAAGATGATCTTCCGGGACGCGCTCGAGGACGCGCCGGGTTGTTTTCGTCTCTTGCTCGAGTTCCTGAAGTAAAGCCTGCAACATTGACATACAGATCTATCGCTCCTTGTGACCTACCTGGTTCCTTCTGCCTGTTTGCGAATACGCTCCAGCAGGGGTGTCCACCCTTTCGAGAGACCTTCTCTTATGTTGTCCGGTATGTTTCCAAACGCCGTATGACGGAAGGTGATCAGCGTTCCACCATCCCTCTCCGACAATCGATATTGAACGTTCGAGATCACCGCGGCCGACATGAACATCGGCCCCGTAAACTCGAGCAACGTGGGCCGCTTGATGGCTTGCACGTTCGCCCAAAAGTGCCCGTCCTCATTACCGAGATCGCGATACCATCGGCCACCGGGAAACGGCTCCAATTTCATGGGCAGCGGTGTGCCATCGGGTGTTTCGTTTGCCGGGCCTATTTGTTACAGAAGCGAGGCAAATGTCGCTTCCAGCGACGCACGAACGTAGATCTCGTGCGTAACATTGAGAGTCAATTGATCCAGCGCGGTTGCTGTTGAAGTCACCGATTCCCTCCTCTATCAGATGCAGACCCCTTTGCTGGCCTCTGGGCGTTAGCGGTACGCTCGGCCCTTTCTTTGACGCGCAGCAACTGGTGATGCCAGAACCTCTCGAATGTCCTCGTCCAATCGTGCACGGCCTTAATCGCCCCGGCATCTGTGCGATAGAACATCTGTCTTCCCTCTCGGCGCACATGCACCAACCCCGCGCTCCGCAGCACCTTTAAATGCTTCGAGACCGAAGGCTGCCGCAGACGCAGAGCTGCCACTATGTCGCCAACCGGACGTTCGTTCGACGCAAGCAGTTCGAGAAGCTCTCGTCTCCGCGGGTCAGCGATCGCCTGAAACACGTCCGATTTGGAGGCCGTGCGGGGCACCTGTGGCAATTATATTCCGTATTCGGAATATGTCAACGCTTCGTCAACCTAGACGCGGGCTCTTTGAGAGAGCGCCTTCAACGCGTCATCTTCAGCGGCGTAGTTAAACTGCTTTGGATCTACTTGTGCGGGTGGATTCTGGCGTTCCCAATCGATCGTGCGCCGGAGCGCTTCGTCGATTGAGATCGGCTCCACATAGTCGAGTTCCTTCCGGATTCGAGTGGTGTCCATGAACAGGTGCTGCTGCGTGTTGTACGGTTGTACCAGATGTTCCGGGGCGAGAGCACGAGGAATTTGCAACACTTTGCCACTCCACGCCGCAACCGCCCCAATCTTCTCGGACCACTCTGTTTCAGTGAAGGCCTCGGGCTCCGCTACGTTGTAGGTCCGTCCTTCAGCTGCTTCCGACGTCGCGGCGAGAGCGATGGCGTCGGCGACGTTCTCCACATAGCCGCGACAGGCCACGAATTGAGCAAAGCTCTCTTCCAGGAGGATGAAAGGTCTTTCGTCGTCAATACGCTTCAAGACAGGGAAGAGCCGGTGCAGTGGATCTCCCGGTCCATACACCATGGGCAACCGTAATACAGTAGCCGTGAAGTCAGGATCAGATGTGATTGTCTGCTCAACTTTTACCTTGTCGTACTCGTGGTCGAGCCAGGGAAACGCAGCTCGAGCCACTTCGAGCGCCGCGTCCGAGTAAGTTTGCGACTGCGTCCGGAGCGCTGAGTCCTCGGTCAACGGAGTCGGCTCCAGAGGCTCAGCTTCGAGGCGATGCACGACAGCCATCGCCCGATAGACATCTCCGCTGCTCACAGCCACCACGCGCCGGGCAATCCCGCGAACAGAGTCAAGCGTCACTCGGGCCTGTGCCGCGCTGCTAAGAATGCAGTCGATTGCCACATCCGGCGCCCACTCCCGAAAGCGATTCCTCATTTCGAGCAAGCTCGCTCGGTCGCCGATAAACTCCGTCACCCTCTGGTCACGCGGCGGAGAAGTCCTGCCACGGTGAACCATCGCAACATCGTGCCCACGCTCCACGAGTCGCTTCACCAACTGGCGCCCGATAAAGCCGCTGCCGCCAATCACAAGCACTCTCATGCCACATAGCTTGGCAGATCTGGCGTTCAACTGCGTCGATTCAGAGCTCTAGGTGCCTACCGCTTGCGTGATCGCCGGCTGAATGTTCTGGTTAACCCGGAAGAAGTTCGTAGGGTCATACCTAGCCTTGATCGCCGCCAATCGTGGCAGATTCGACCCGAAGCCCGTGTGGCTCGATTCATCGGCATCAAGTGCTGCCAGCAAGTGTCCGCCTGCCGAGTGGGGGCGAAGTGCCTCGGCCGCGGCTCGCGACCAGTCGCGGTGTTGGGTCTCATCAGCAGAACCAATCCATTGAGCCGGCAGGATCACATCCCACGGGACGTCCCTGTGTGGGAACGCCGTTGCGTCATTCGGGACGCGCCCTGCCGCTCCGCCGTAGTGTTCGACCACCACCGCCGAGAATGGCGACGTCATGCGGTTCGCCCACTCGACCGTGATATCGATGGCCTCATCAGAAAACACCCGATGAAGGCTCGACTTCCAGTAGTTCTGGCTGCCGTCTGGAAAGGCGGGCGCGAATAGGGACTGCATCGCAGGGAAGGGCATTGTTTGGATCGCATCCACCATAGGCGTCCCCACCGCTCGAAACGGTTCCAGCACCCGAGCAGCTTCTGCTGGGTCACCACAGTAACAAGGAGCGAACGCAACCACCGGCGTCCCATCCGGTGCATGCATGATGGGTACGTACGCCGTGAGTTCATCGGGCGCCGACTCGATGTGATCGCGGAAGTTTCGCAGCAAGTCCCGCGCCATGGCTCGCGGATAAATCAGCAGGCCGCCAACCACGTTGCGCACCGGGTGTGCTCGAAACTCAAACGACGTAACCACGCCGAAGTTCCCGCCACCTCCGCGCAGAGCCCAGAACAAGTCCGGGTGTTCCGACTCACTTGCAACCAGAACCTCACCATCTGCAGTGACCACCTGGCACGACAGCAAATTATCGATGGACATCCCGTACTTGCGAATGAGAAAGCCAACGCCGCCGCCCAACGTGAGACCGGCGACGCCCGTTTTCGGAACCACACCCACAGGCACGGCCAACCCAAACAGGTGAGTTTCGTTGTCCAAATCTCCAAGGGTCGCGCCACCCTGCACGCGCACCGTGCGATTCGCCGCATCCACATACACGGAGCGCATCCGCGATAGGTCAATTACGAGCCCGTCGTCGCACAGAGCTCGACCACCCACGTTATGCCCGCCTCCGCGAATCGCGGTGAGCAGATTGTTCTCCCGGGCGAACCTTACCGCCGCAACAACATCCGCCGTTCCCGCGCACCGCGCAATGAGCGCCGGGCGCTTGTTGATGCTTGCGTTCCAGATTCGGCGCGCATCCTCATATCCTGGATCACTCGGCTGAATCAGCTCGCCACGAAAGGTGGCCTGTAACTGGGCCAAATTCAGAGTTGGCATGGAAAGCGAGTATACGCCCATTCAGAATCAAATGGACGTGATTACCTGTGACCGGATCTTCTGAGCTAACGCAAGGACCGGGCCCCGCGAAGAGCACCCATCAATCGCTCATTCTCCGCACGAAGGCGAACCGCAATTCGAAATGCATGACGAAAGGGCACACCGGGCCAACCCGAACAATCACGTACCAGGATCCTGTGCTCCTCCAGTTCGGCCAGCAACGGCGGCACTGGCCGATTGGCCGCAACCATCAGGAAGTTGGCGCTGGCCGGAGAGGTCTGCACCCCCGGAATGTGCCGAAGCTGTTCGGTCAACCAAGCCCGCTCTTCCGTGACAAATTGCCTCGTGCGTTGTGCGTGATGCTCGTCCTGGAGCGAGGCGAGAACCGCTGCCTCAGCCAGCACATTCACCTGCCACGGCATTCGCTTCGCCCTGAGCTCAGCCATTCTTTCCGGGGACCCCGCAAGCACCCCAACGCGCAAGCCAGGAATCGCGTAGAACTTCGTTAACGATCTCAATATGAAGAGGTCGGGCCTTTCGTTCACTCTGCGTACCAACGAGTCCTGGCAAGTGAACTCGATAAACGATTCATCGATGAGAACCGGATTCGAAGTTTGATCCAGGTACTCGTCAACACGCGGCATCGTGCCAGTTGGGTTCGCCGGACGCGTGACGACCATCAAGCCGTCCCGCGGCCACACGTCGGAATCGAACGGCACGATCGAAGCCTCCCGATAGACTCGATGGAACTCCGAGAATACCGGTGCCGCGAGGTAGACTCGCTCCACACGAAAGCACTTGGCAAGAAAGTCGATCAACTCCGTCGCGCCGTTCCCAGCGATCAGGCAATCGGGAGCAACACCCCATTTGGCGCCGATTGCACTCCGCAACGCGAAATCGCCCGACTCAGGGTAGTGCACGATGCGATCCATCGCCGCCGCGATCGCGGGAGCAACACTCGGTGATGGCCCGAGCGGATTGATGCTCGCGCTAAAGTCCGTGACCTCTCGCCAGTCGCACCCCTTCTGTCGTGCAAAGGCGAATATGTTGCCACCATGCCCCAGCTTCACCGCAGGCACGCTCCGATGGTGGCCAGGATCGCGACGCCATACAGCAGCACTCGCACCTCCCGGTAGATATCTGGTCGAAGCGGCTTTACCGCATCGCCCAAGTACGCCTTCCTGCTCACGACACCCCGATACCGATTCTCGCCGCCCAATCGCACGCCGACGGCACCAGCCACAGCAGCTTCGGGATATCCGGCGTTCGGACTTGGCTGGGTTCCTCCATCG
>DASQVJ010000015.1:0-6864 GCA_035640835.1 Bryobacteraceae bacterium | reverse complement strand
GAAGAAATTCGAGGAGGTACGGCGTCCACCGCGGCTGGTGCGGTCGAAAAGGTGACAGGCGTATCCATCGTGAACAACGGGTTCGTTTACGTTCGCGGGCTCGGCGAGCGTTACAGCGCCACCATGCTGAACTCCGCCATGATTCCCACCACCGAGCCTGAAAAGCGCGTGGTGCCTCTCGACCTTTTCCCTGCAGCGCTCATCGAGAGTGTCCGCATTCTCAAGACGTACTCGCCCGACCTGCCCGGTGAATTCGCGGGCGGTCTCGTGCAGATGAATACCGTCGAGTTCCCGACCCAACGCACCTTCCGCGCCAGCCTCAGCACCGGCTTCAATACGGTCACCACCTTCAGCCCGTTCGATACCTATAGCGGCGGTAAGTACGACTCGTTTGGCTTCGATGACGGATCTCGCAATATCCCGAGCGCGATCCCGGCAGATCGGCGCGTCTTCCCCGGGCAGTTCACTCAGCAGCAAGCGGCCGAGCTTGGACGGTCCTTCGCAAACAACTGGCAACAGAAGCCAATCAATTCCATGCGTCCGCACCAGACTTACAACCTGGTCGGTGGTGGAACGTTTGGTCGCTTCGGGCTTGTCGGCGCGATCACGTTCACGAATAAACCGCAACGCTATAACGAGCTTCAGAACTACATCCGCAATCAGGGCAACAACACGCCCGTCATCTTCACCAGCTACCCGAATTTTCACGACAACATCGAGTCGGCGCGCATGGGTGCGGTGTTCAACGCCGCCGTCCGCTTGACTGCTTCGAACAAGCTCATCTTCCGTAACACCCTCACGCACGACACCGACAAGGAAACCCGCTTCTTCCAGGGCTACGCCGGCACCCTCGACACGACCATTCAGGACTATCGTCTGCGCTGGATCGAGCGCGGTCTGCTCTCGAGCAGCGTGGAAGGCGACCACTCGTTCCAGAAGCTGGGTAATTCTGTGCTTCGCTGGCAGTTCACGTATTCCAAATCGAATCGCGACGAGCCCGACCTCAGGGAAGTTGTCTACGGCCAGCAGGCGAACGGTCAGTTCCTTTTCGCGGCTCGCCCCGAATCGGGCCTGCGGTTGTTCAACTATCTGAAGGACGAGATCTATGAGCCCCAGGCGGACCTGACGAAGCCTTTCTTCAAGGGCTCTATCTCCGGCATCTTCAAGTTTGGTTTCCGTGGCACTTTCCGCCGCCGAGACTTCAATGCCCGCCGCTTCCGGTTCGTTCCTCCGGGCATCGGCATCGACTTCTCCCTGCCGCCCGACCTGTTGTTCCAGCGGAGCAATATCGCACCCGGGCGCTTTGAGCTCCGCGAAGTCACCCGCGGTACCGACACCTACGCAGCCAACATGGATATCTATGGCGGCTACGGCATGGTCGATATGGCCCTTGGTTCGCGCTGGCGCCTGGTTGCCGGTGTGCGTATCGAGGATGCCGACATCCGAGTGACCACGATCGATCCTCTCGTACCGGGTGCCACTCCATCGACCGCCAGCCTGGCGAATCGCGATCCTTTGCCGGGCGTCAACGCGATCTACGCTCTCACCTCTCGACAGAACCTGCGCTTCGGCTACAGCCGCACCGTGAGCCGCCCGGACTTCCGCGAGCTCTCGCCCTTCGAGTTCACCAATGTCGTCGGCGGTTACTCGACCGTCGGTAACCCGAACCTGGTCCGCTCGACAATCGACAATTTCGATGCCCGCTGGGAGTGGTTCCTGGGCGGAAATCAGGTGATCGCGGCCAGCTATTTCTTTAAACGATTCCAGGATCCGATCGAAGTCAGTATCCAGGCCACGGCGGATATTCGACAAAGCTTCCTGAATGCGGATTCCGCCAACAACCAGGGTGTCGAGCTGGAGTTCCGCAAAACGCTCGGTTTCATCCAGCCCTGGCTGTCGCAGTTTGCGGTTTCCAGCAACTTCACTTTCGTGAGTTCCGACGTAACGTTGCCGAAGGGCGAGTTGCTCCTGACCTCCAAGTCGCGACCGCTCGTGGGTCAGTCGCGGTACATCTACAACATCCAGGGCGAGTGGGTCCGGCCCCAGTGGCGATCGAACGCGCGCGTGTACCTGAATTCGGTTTCACGCCGCATCACCGATGTCGGTACCTTCGGCCTGCCCGACATTTACCAGGAGCGCAACACCTTCCTGGATTTCGTTTACCAGTACGACATTCTCGAAGGCGGCCGTTGGAATTTCCGCTTCAATGCAGAGAACCTGACGGACAACAACTATTTGTGGACCCAGGCTGGAATTACTCAGCGTAATTACAAGCTCGGGCGCACATTTACTCTAGGCACCAGCATCGTAATCTTCTAAGTAGTTTTAAGCAGTACGACTTTGAATTGCAAAAGGGGAAATGACGAATGAGGATTAATTTCCTTCCCAAGTTGGCGCTTGCGGGCATCCTCTGCGCTAGCCTGCACGCAGCCGATGCGACCGTAAAGTTCGAATCGGTAAGTCTTGCGGACGCTCAGCGGGAGCAGGCTGGCCTCACCCAAACCGGTACGAGCGCGGCCATGTTCATCTGGTCGGATAAGTATGTCTATCAGCCCGGTGAAACTCTCACTCTCCGTGGGACGATCAAGCCCAACAACGACTTTTATCCGTACACGATCTTTGCGTTTCGGATCAACAATCAGACAGGCGTAAAGACCTACCTCCCTGGTGGGACCACCTCGCCCACCGACATCTTCGGTCGCACCGCCGAACAGGGTTATAACATCACGCGTCTTCAGGCGGTTGATCGAGGCGTTCTCGTGGGTGCCGGCGGTAGCATTTCGCCCTCGCCTGCCACCATCCCGAATGAACTCGGTATGCACACGTTTGTGGTTCAGATCCGCGATTTCTCGGGCACCAACACCATCAAGAGCGCCTATATGAAGATCGGCGTTGTCGATGGATTCGATGACATCCAGGGCAACATCGACACGAGCCGTACATTCGTCAACACCCGCGCTTACCGTCTCACCGGTGTCGTCTTCGTGCGCAACAATGCCGTGCTCACCATCCAGCCGGGCACATTCATCATCGGTCAGCCTGGTTCGCAGCCGCCTTCCGTTCTCGTGATCGCCCGCACCGCCCGGATCGAAGCGAACGGAACCCGAAGCCGTCCGATCGTTATGACGTCGTCCCAGCCCTTCGGCCAGCGTCGCCGCGGTGACTGGGGAGGTCTGATTCTCCTCGGATCCGCCACCGGCAACGTTGCCGGCAACAACAACCCGATCGAGGGTCTCCCCACCACCGAAGACAGCCGCTGGGGTGGCAGCAACGACGATCACAACTGCGGAACCCTCCGCTATGTGCGGGTCGAGTTCGCCGGTGCGGAGCTTGCACCCAACAACGAGACGAACGGAATCACCTGGGGCGGCTGCGGACGCCAGACCACGTCCGAGTATCTACAGAGCGCGTACGGGTTCGACGACGCCTTCGAATGGTTCGGTGGAACGAACGACGCCAAGTACCTGGTCGGGAACAACGCGGCTGACGACTATGTCGACGTCCAGCTCGGCTACCGCGGTCGTATTCAATACGTGATTGCGGTCCAGAGCCCGGAAAACCGAGGCAACCGCGGCATCGAGGCGGACAACTCAGAGTTCGACTTCACCGCCACACCGATCGGTCGCGTCGGCTACTGGAATATGACCTTCGTGGGTAGCGGCCAGCCAGGATTCGACGAGGCCAACTCGCCTGGTATCTTCATGCGCCGTGGCGCACAGGGTTCACTTAACAACCTCCTTGTGACCAACTTCAACAGCACCGGCATTCAACTCGTGGACGCTCCCACGGTCGCCGCCCTCGACGGACAGGCCGGGCAGAACACGACCGTCAATGGCCTGCTGCTTTGGAACAACGGCCGGGGAACCAACTCCCCCAACACCCTCGTCGGCCAGGCCGACACGGCACTCCAGACCTGGCTTGGCGGAACCCGCGGAACGTCTGCCAACGTGATCGTCGCCGACCCGCTGCTCCGCCGTCCCTTCGAGTACAGCGATCCCGACTACCGCCCGCTGCCGGGTTCGCCTGCGCTTCGTGCCGGACTGATTCAAGCTCCTGACAACGGCTTCTTCGATCAGAAGGCTGACTTCATCGGAGCGTTCGGCGAAGTCGATTGGACAGAAGAATGGGTGAACTGGCTGCAAGAGTCGGACATCCGTAACCCTCAGTAGTTCTTGACTTGGGGCTGTCTTCGGTTCGAAGGCAGCCCCAGTTCTCACATTCGTAACCTTTGCCCGACCTCCCCGAGTTTCACGATGCAAAGGCTCCGAGCGACCGAGTCCGCTCTCGAAGCGTATCTCGCCTCGTTTGACCGCGCTCGTCGCGATAAGCTGCGACGTACCCTCGATAATCTCGCTCTCTCCCTCAGCCACGGCGAACGTGATGCCACTGCGTTTCCCTGGTCCAAGCTCCAACCGCAAGACCTTCGAGATCCCTCCCGTTTCACGCAGACGCTCTCTCCCGCCGACCTTCGCCGGTCCAAGCGCGCGCTCAACGGACTCCTGCGGCAGATCTGGCTCATCGGCGAGATCGAAACCGATCAGTATCACGAACTGACTTCTGTATCCTGGATGCGCACCACCACCAGCATCGGGCCGCGGCGCCGTGCGACCAGTGACACGATTGAAGCGCTGCTCCTCAGCTGCAGGTCGGACGAAAGTGCAAACGGGATTCGCGACTATGCGTTGATCTCGCTGCTGTCCTCGGGAGCCTGCAACGCCTCTGAATTGATACGCGTTGACCTCGATTCTTATCTGCCGGACACGGGCCAGCTGAAAATGACGCCGGGATCGACCCCAGTCACGCTCAGCAAGCAGACCGTCGAGGCTATCGAGCTTTGGCTTACGGTGCGCGGCCACGTACCAGGGCCGCTGTTGTGCGGACTCGCCCGCAAAGCGGATGTTATGCCACTCCGCCCCCTGACGGCTTCTGCTATTACCTGGATTCTTCGAAAAAGGGCACACCAGGCCGGCATGCCCTATTTGTCGAGCGAAGATCTACGTCGAAGTTCGATCCTCGATCGCTACTTCGCACCTCCACCAGCCGGTTCTTAGTAACTATTCCGGCTTCCTCGACTTCTGACTTCCAACTCCTGACTTCCGACTCCCGAGCCGTTACCCCGCTAGTCCTCAGTCATTGCTGCAATCAACGCGCCCTTCGCCGTCGACTCCAGCGGATTCGCCGCCAGCCGGATCTCGGATACCGCGATCGGGAACGACGACTCCTTAACAGCCTTCTCAAATCGATCGCGGAATCCTCGCGGCATCACTGTACCGCCGCTCAGAACCATCGGTATCGGCCTCTTCAACTTCGGCAAGCTCTTTGACGATTCAAAGGCGTCGCGCATTGCGGCGACGAGCGACTGGATCACTTCGTCGTAATACACGTTCAGAGCCTGAAGTGTCTTGTCGGCATAGTAGCCATTGAAATGGAAGCTGTCTTCCTTGGTGATGCGGATGCGATTGATCAATTCGCCCGTGGCAGTTGCCGCGTTCGTGTCGATGTAGTCACCACCGCGCGGGATGCTGAAGCTCAACACCGGCACCGACATGTAGCACAACGAAACATTGCAGAGACCGCCGCCACAGCTCACACCGATACCTGTGTAGTTCGACGCTTCCAACTCGGAGTACGCCACCGCAAGCCCCTCGTGGATGCTGCGCACGTTGTACCCCAGGTCTGTCAGGATTTGCCGGATGCTGGTCTCGTGGTATCCAACCGTGTCCGTCGATCCCACTGGCTCGGCAGGCACGCTGAAGCACAACTTCTGACCCTTCGCCTTGGCCGGTCCGATCATCGCTTCGAGAATTTGCCGGATCTGCTCGAGGCTCTCCGGTTCATCTGAGTTCAGCACGCCGCGGCTCATGGTACGCCGCATCTCCACTCCCAACAGATCCGCAAACCGCTCGGACTCGGTTCCCTGCACTACGATTTCGCCACTCTGCACGGAATGCAGAACTCGTTCTTTCCTTAGCGTCTGCTCGGCCATCTTCGAGTACGGAATGGACACGAACGCATTCAACTCGGTCTGATAGCGGAAATCGTCGTCGGCGCGACGAGCGGTAACGATGCGGCTGGTCCCCACATCGAGCCCAACGGCGTTGCCGTTATTGGCTGTTGCTTGTGACATTGAAACTTTCATCGAGCGCGCCGGTCTGCCTCAGCGTCGAGTACAGCTTACGATAGCGCTCCTGCAGCGTCGCCCGGTGACTCCCAAGCGTGCGTCCTGACTGGATCGCGTTCTTCACGAACTGCTGTTCGGCGAGGCCGATGCCGGGCCATACACGGTCGCCCATAGTCTTCCGGAACGACGCGTCATGCTCGAAGCCAAAATTGATGAGGGCCGGCACCGGGATCGCATAGTTGTTCGGCAGCCCGATCTCTTCAAATGGGAAACCCTGCGCCCAGTCTGTGTGATACCCGATCAGCATGTTCGACGGATTCACCGACACCTGGGCGTGCGTGATGCAATTCGTCGTCGGCAGTTTGTACTTCGCCCGCAGATAGTCCGTCAGGATGCGTCCCGAATGGATTTGCGCTCCTGTCAATCGGCCAGGCTCGCCGCCCGACTGCGCCTCAAACGAGACACCCAAAAAGCTGTGATTCAGATTGATGTAGGCATGTTCTTCATCGGCCCACACCGAGTTCCCCGAGTGGTTCGCCGCATTCGACTCTTCGACGACTCGGAACACTCTCCCAAACCGGTCAATTACGAAGTTGTACGACTGGCGCTCCTTCACGCCGTCCAGCAGACCATTTGTGATCCTCTTCAGCTGCTGGTTTTGCTCCGCCGTGAACTGCGCCTGATGGCTTTCCGTCGTGTGAAACACGATCCCAACCGGCTCCGAACTCCACGCTTCACTGGGC
>DASQVJ010000014.1:0-8381 GCA_035640835.1 Bryobacteraceae bacterium | reverse complement strand
AAGCCGTCCCCGTCAAAAGCAACGGCGGTGGCGGCTCCGGAGCCTCCGCCCGCGCTTGCGGCGGGCACAGCGGTCGAGTTGGGAAAGGCGAGGCCGGGCGACGTGATTTCGATCCAAGGAGCTGCGGAAGACTTCTCCGATCTCGATTTTACGGTGGATCGCCGGAGTGCGTACCAGAGCGGACCGCGGCGATGGGTCGACCTGAGCGGCGAGTTTCGGGGGCGGCGGGTTTACCTCGAAGTTCATTCAGGGTCAGAGCCCGAGGTGATGGGCCTGCTCGATGGCCGGCGGCTCACATTACCCGATGTGGGCGCGACAGAGGATCAGATGACGGAGATGGATGCCCGTCAGGACCCGTCCGCGTTCCTCACGTATGAAGGTCATCGCTGGTACTTCGAATCGAGCCGCGAGATCGGCTACTTCGAAAATGAAACCGGCGAAGGCGAAGGACTGTATCGATGGCTGTTCCGCGAAAAAGACGGGTCGCGGCTGCTTTGTATTGAGAAATGGGAGGGCCAGCCATTTGATGTCCGGCTTGCCCGCCGCCTGAAAGTGGAGGACATCACCGTCTACACAGCCGCGTAAGGAGCGGCTCACGATGAGTAAACGTTCTCTCGGCGCCATCGCCATCATTCTGATAGCGCTGATGGCAATTGTGGCCTTTGCAGGTTTGGACCACCTGCCCGGAGAGCTTCGAAAAGATGCAACGTCGGCTGTTCGACAGGTTGCGTCGGACCGTTCGCAGTTCGAGCAGGATCGTGCAGCGATTCAGAAGGCTCTCGCAGACGAGCCCGCTTTGTTTGCATCTCGAGCAGTCGAGTGGCGCTCGAAGCTTCAAGCAGCCGCGACCCGGATCGCGGACGAAGAGGCACGCGCGGCGAAGCTGAAACCGCTGGTCGAAGCGAATCGACGCGAGGACCGCGAGCAGGTGGCGCAGCAACTTCGGCAGCTCGATTCCGTTCGATCCCAGATCCGGTCGGACACGCAGGGCATTCGCCAGGAGGCGGAGCGCTGGATCCGGTATAAGCAGCAAATGCCGGAACTGCTTGCGTCGATGAAGCAGCGGTACGCAGAGATCCAGTCATTTGACGTGGACTCGGCTACGCAAGCGGTGACGAAAGCGTCCGTCGACTGGCCGTCGAAGCAGGGTGACCTGAAGGCGCGCGTCGCTGCTCTGAGCGAGATGAAGACCGCGGCGGAACGGTCGTGGGAGGCGACGGCGGAGGCTCGCTCCAAGGCGGAGGCGAAGGACTGGGCAGCGGTCGACTACCCGGCTCTGATCAGCGCTGCCGATCAGTTGCAGAACACAGTCAAACAGCTTCGGCAGGGAGCGGAGTCTCTGAATACCCTGGCCGGTCAGTTGTATGTGAACTGGGACAAGCTGCTACTGGATCTTGACCAAGAGAATGGACGCAAGCAGCATGTGCGTATCGTCAAGACGCGCTATCCTGACGCAACTCTGAACAATGGTCAGGTGTCGCAGGAGGAGCGCTGGGAGAGCGCTGCGGCAAGCCGTGATCTCGAGCGCGCGGTCGGCATGGTGATCGAACACAAGCCTGCGGGCCGTTACGATTCCGAAGCTGAGCGCACCACACAGCCTCCGGGTTACGCGTACATCGCGCCGCCCGGACAGTCGAATCAATATGGGTCCTGGAGCAATGGCGTCTGGAGCTGGCTCCCGCAGTATTTGATTTTGAGCCAGGTGCTACGCGGCTCCTCGTATCCGCCGATCCGCATGGACGATTGGTACGACTACGATCGTGCGCGGCGCCGGGGGGAGACGTGGTACGGCCGTGACGGCCGCTTCAATCGCACGTGGGGCAACTATCGCGATCGCGGGTCCTCGATGCGCCGTGCACTGGAAGGCTGGACATCGAAACGGGAGGACCCGAGGCCAGACGTAAGCGACTCGCGCCCTCGCGAGACCTGGAAGTGGGGAGGCAGCGGAAGTTCGTACAGCGGATCGAGGTACCAGAACCGGGGGACCTTCGGCGGATCACGATATCAGTCGCGACCCTCTGGCGGCAATTTCGGATTTCGATCCTATTCGCGCGGGTCTGGAGGCCGAAGTTTTGGCCGCGGAGGACGTAGATAAACGCTAGATGAACTTTCCCGTCATTGAGGTCGCGCCGCTGATGCTGGCACTGGCGCACGTCCTGCTCGGCGTGCTCGTGCTGGTGATCGCGAAGTTTCTGAAAGGCTTGTTGTCACCCTATCGCACTGACGAGGAGATGACCGCAAAGGACAATCCGGCGTTTGGTCTCGCCGTGGCGGGCTACTACCTCGCCGTGACTGCGATCTACATTGGCGTAGTCGGCGCGGCTCCCATTCCCGATGATGCCGGCAGCCTGACGGCCGCTCGCGCAATGGGCCTCAACTTCGGCTGGGCGATTGGAGGCGTGTTCGCGCTCGCGCTCAGCCGTTGGTGGATGAATTTGGGGTTGGTCCACGGGATGCGTTGTTCGAACGAGATCATCGTGAATCGTAATGTGGCCGCTGGCGCCGTGGAATGCGGCGTTTATCTCGCGTCAGGAATTGTACTGGCCGGAGCGCTGCGCGAGCCTGGAGGCTCTCTGCTGACCACGCTCGTTTTCTTCCTTTTATCGCAGGCGGTGCTGCTGCTGTTCGGACGCTGGTATCAAGCCTGGTCGGGATACGGGATGGCGAAGGAGATCTGCAGCGGAAACGTCGCCGCCGGCGCAGCCCTCAGCCTCACGTTGATCGCACTTTCGCTGCTGATGTTCAAGGCCGCAAGCGGCGAGTTTCTGGACTGGGGCGTCAATCTGACATTTTTCGCTTTCGACGCCATAGTGGGTTTCGGGCTGCTGATGCTTCTACGCTGGGTGACCGATCTGGCGCTGCTACCGAATGCTCGTATTGCCGATGAAATCGTGCGCGACCGCAACATCAACGTCGGCCTGTTGGAAGGCGCGATCGCCGTTTCCGTCTCGGCTCTGATTCTCTTTTTGTTTTGATTGCCCGATCAACGTGCACGTAAACTGCGGGGTCGCGGCGGAGGTGGCTATTCCGGTCGGGCAGCTACGTGACGCGATCGAAACTGCTGGCCTGCTATAACGGCACAAATTGCTTGGGCTAGTTCTTCCCTGGCTGCGATCTTCACGACGTAGGCGTCGGCTCCGCAGCGGAATGCCTCTTCGACATATTCCACTTCATCGCGCGCAGCCACGAATATGATCTTTGTCTCGGGTTGCTGCGCTTTGAGCTTGCGCGCGGCATGAAACCCGTTCATAACAGGCATGCGGATATCGAGCAGGACCACATCCGGTTGGAGTCGCGCAGCCTCTTCGACTGCCGCCTGACCATGCGGGGCTTCTCCTGCAACTTCGTAGTTGTGACTCTCAAGCAGGGCTCGCAACGATACCCGTACGGGTTCATCGTCATCAGCAATCAGTATACGGAGGCGTTTCATATCGGACCTACTGCTCGGGCCATGGCACGATGACCTGAATGTCCGTGCCGCTGCCCGGAGTGGAGCGGAGTATGAACCGGCCGCCAACGGCTTCTGACCGCTCCTGCATGCTCAACACCCCGAGACCTCCGGTTGTCCGAGCGGCTTCGGCATCGAAGCCAGGGCCGTCGTCGTGAACGGACAGTCTCAGTTGCAAACCGTTCCCCGACAGCCTGACAATCACACCCGCGCCCGGAGCATGCCTCGCCGCGTTTCGCAGCGCCTCCTGTGCAATTCGGTAGAGCGCAGTCGCAGTCTCGAGTGGTACAGGCCGAGACAAGGGATCCGCTGTGATGTGTACCGTCATGCCGTAGGCGACCTCGAGATCGTGAGTCAGCCTGCGCAGGGCAGCTTCCAGCCCGAGGTCCTCGAGCACACTGGGGTGCAGGCGGTGACTAAATCGCCGGATCTCGTCCGCGAGAGCGACCACCTGACGCGTGAGCGAAGTAATATCCGCGGAAACCTGGGCCCGTTCCTCCGGCGGATTCAGCCGAAGCGTGTCCATCTGGATCGCGAGCAGGGTCACACGCTGGGTAAGGTCATCGTGCATGTCACGTGCGATGCGCCGCCGCTCTTCTTCCTGTGCGACGAGGAGCCGGCGCAGCAGGCGCTGGCGCTCTTCTTCGGCCCGCTTACGATCCGTGACGTCCATCGTAGTGCCGACGTATTCGATGAGCTGACCAGATTCGAAAACCGGACGGATCGTCGTGTGGATGTGTCTCATTCTTCCGTCCCTGGTGACGATACCGCACTCCCATTCACTGCCATTCCTGTCATGGAGTACGCTATCGAAGGCCTGCGCTACAAACGAGCGATCATCGGGGTGAATCAGTTGGAGGACGCCGGAGATTGACGGCGGCGACTGCTCGGGATCCAAACCAAAGATGCGGAACTGCTCGTCTGACCAGTAGAGTTCTCCGGTGGCGACATTCCACGCCCAGCTTCCGGTGTGAGTCAGTCTCTGACCTTCGGCGAGATAGGCCTGAACACGGCGCAGTTCGCGTTCGAAGCTCTGACGTTCCTCGGCTTCATCGCGGAGCTTCTGGTTCGTGGCGGCAATTTCTGCGGTTCGCTCCAGCACCCGCTGCTCCAGTTCTTCATGCGCGCGCTGCAAAGCTTGTTCGGTGAGTTTGCGCTCGGTAACGTCAACTGCGGCATTCACTAACTGCCGCACCTCTCCGGATTCGGCGCGCGCAAAAACTACGGTTCGAGAGCCAATCCATCGCCACTCGCCGTCGCGACGCCGCACACGGCACTCAAATTCGCTTACCTCACCGTCCCTTAACCGTTCTACTCGGGCCAAACTGTCTCTCAGGCGTGGCATGTCTTCAGGGTGAACGAGCGGAAAACCCTCAGACAGCCGTAGCATTTCGTCCGGCGTGTACCCGAACAGGCCGACAGTATCGCTGCTGAACCACCTGTGACGCTTCGTCACGAGATCGTACACGTCCAGAACCACCGGGCTGAGTTCCGTGATTTTGCGAATGAAATGCTCCTTCGCCCGCAGTTCCTCTTCGGCCTGCTTCCGCTCTGTCATGTCCTGTCCGGTCCCGACCAGCCTGACGGCGTTGCCGGCGTCATCGACGACGACAGCTCCCCGGGATTGCAGTATTCGCACGGTTCCATCCGGACGGATGATGCGGTGCTCGAGTTCGTAAGGCACGTGATCCCGATATGTTTTCTGGATGACCTGGTCGACGACCTGACGGTCGTCGGGATGGACCAGCCCGAGGACGGCCGGGTAAGTTCGTTCAAATTCCTGCGGATTTACGCCCCAAATACGATAGAGCTCATCCGACCAGGTGACCGTGTTCGTGGCGATTTCCCACTGCCAACTGCCCAAGTGGGCGAGGCGCTGGGCTTCTTTGAGCTGCGCTTCACGCGTCCTCAAGGCCTCCTCAACCTGCCGGCGTGCGGTGATGTCCCGGTGAGTGGCAACATAGCCTGATATACGTCCGGATGCATTCCGGAGCGCCATCACACTGCCCTCGACATTGATGGGGACGCCATCTCGCCGGTGGTGGATGGTCTCGAACGGGGAAGGTCCGCTCTCGGCAAGTCTGCGCTGAAGCTCGTGTCGTCGAGCGCTATCCATCTCGGAGCGGACGACCTGGCGCGCATCCCGTCCGAGCACCTCCTCCTCCTTCCAGCCGTACATTTCCTCGGCGGCGCGATTCCACGCAGTCACGAGGAAATGCTCATCGACGGCAATGATAGCGTCGTGCACGTTTTCGAGCAGGTGAGCGTGAAAAGCGAGTCTCTGCTCGGCTTTCTTGCGCTTGCTGATGTCATGTGCATGCACGGCGATACCGTCCGCCGCAGGATATACATTCACGTCAAACCAAGTGGCGACTGTCGTGAAGTACTCCTCAACATGAACTATCACTCCCTCGTTTAGGGCGCGCCGGCAGGCTGTCTCGAAACTGGCGCCTGGGAGTGGAATCTCCGAGACCGTTCGGCCGAGCATCTCCTCACGGCGGTGTCCTGTGATTTGCTCGGCCGCACGGTTTACGAACGTGTACCGCCATTGGCGGTCCAGCGCCAGGAATCCGTCGGACATGCTTTCGAGAATGCCTGTCGCAGATACGTCGATGGTGAGGGCTGCCATGCGAGCTCTTCTGCCGCGCGATGATAACAGGCCAGCGCCACTGCATTGAGCGGCTTGGGCGACGTCGGGCACGGTGGCGTGGTTAACAGCCGGACAATGCCCAGGCGCCTGCGATTATAGCTCGTGGCGGTTGGTGCCGCATGTGGCGTCACAGTTGTCACGCTCGTCCATATTTCAGGGGCCAATCCACAGGATTAGACCCACTTACGCTTTACGAGCGGCTCAATTTTGAATTCCGACTTCGCCAACCGGACGTCGCGGAAGATCTCTGCTGTGCGCTCGGTTTCGTGTTCGGGATGGAGGTCAATCCCAAGCTCGCTTCGAACATCTGCCGAGGCGCCGATGAAAATCAATTGCGCGCCGGGATAATCGAGCAACTCCGGTGGATCCGCCGGCAAGAAACGCCGGCCGTGAAACATCTGTTCCAGCGACTTGGGATATTTGGCTGCTTCATAGGGCGGAAGTCCGGCCTCAGGAGGCGAAGGAGCTTCAGGATTCTTAACCGCAACAATGTAACTCGCCTCCGGCTCAATCTCCAGTGCTTTCTGCACGCGCCCGGGCTTTTCCGGAAGCTCGAGCACGTAGGCAATATGCGTGTGGTCTTGGTGCCGAACGAGCGCGTACACCCCTTCTCCTGCGGGACGGGCAGAGGGTTTGACACGCTGTCCGCGCGTTTTAGTCTCGTATTCCTTGCGTTTCAGTTCTTCCTCGATGTCATCCGGGCCGTCGGAAACTTTGTAGACGAACCCCCACTCCCTCTCGCGCTTGCGGACGTCGGGTAGTCGCTTTCGGCCGAGTACGATCAAGCGGTACAATCTTTTCCGCTTTACGCGGACAACGATATAGGATCGTTCAATGTCGTCGAGACCTTCAGGCGGGGGTTCTTCGCCAACAGGATGCACACGCGCGGACGGTAAAAGAAGAAGATATCGCCGCGCTCCAAAATAGAGGCATCTCGTTCCGAATCTTTGTCTGGCATGACGCCCTCTCAGCCTGTAGACGCCGGCAGCGAGCTGTGCGCACGATCTCCGGCTTGACTGTTGCGCTCACTTGGGCCCGGGGGAATCCGATCCGGTGCTCGGGTAGGAGATGACGCTGTCTACAACGCCGATTTCGACTCGCCGGTTCTTCTGTCGCGCTTGCTGAGTGTGGCTGTTGACGCGCGGACTGGACTTCCCATAACCCTTCACGTGCATACCCTCCTCCGGAACTCCGGCCTGCCGCAGGTAGTCAGCCACAGATTGAGCTCTCCTCTCCGAAAGGTTCTGGTTGTAGTCCGCCTGCCCGATGTCGTCTGTATGTCCGTAAACGAACAAACGATATCCGTCTGAGGCGAGCAGAACGCCGGCGATCCTGCTTAGCACTTCTCGATTCTCGGGCCGCAAGGATGCTTTGTCGAAATCAAAGTAGAAGGAGTCGTTCGCGAGTTCAATGACCATGCCGGATGCTGTTCTCCTGGTCGGCGCTATCTTGCTCAGCGCCTCCTGCATTCGGTCGAGCTCCCGCTGACGACGCTGGCGAATGGCGTCGAGTTCCTGTCGAGTCCGATTCTCGCGGGCGGTCAGCTCTATGGCTTGTTGCTCGGCGAGGAGACGAGCTTTCTCGGCGTTTTCCTGAGCTGCACGCGCGGCGTCTGCGGCCGCCGAGGTCTGCTCGGCTTCGCGACCCGCCCGCGCAGCCTCGCCTCGCGCAACCTGCGACTCAGCACGTGCTTGCTCCAGGGCCTGCGTCCGTTGCTCGATTTCGGTTTTAAGCGCCGTCACCTGGTGCCTCTCGGCCATCAAACTTGATTTGAGATCTCGAATGGTGCTCGCAACAAACCACGCGCCGGCTGCAAGTGCAAGGGCCACTACAACAAAAACCGAGACTACCAATATGCGTCTCATACTAAATTGGCCGAGCTGTTGCGCGGCGCGTGTGCAACCCGCCTAACTTAGGTGTAGACGCATCTGCTGCGGAACCGGTTCTCAGCGATCTGCACCCCCAAAATAGGGAACACCTCCAGCCTGCAAAACCTCGACCTAGCGCTCCCGCGGACAGGACTCGCTATCGTATTTCCAGATTGCCGAGTTATGTGTCGCGGAAAGTTCGTTCGCGAGATCTGGCAATTATCGAAAACAACAGGCGGCGCATGAGCGACCGATACCGTCCACAGAACGATGTCCGGTTTCCGAATCACTGATGTCGGAATTGGATCTACTCTATTCGATGGTCGTTTTTATTCGATCGGACATGTATTACTCCGAGGATGTTTTTGCAACTGGTGTTCCACAAATGGGAGGCGGTAATGCCCGTGTTTCAGTT
>DASQVJ010000013.1:0-7363 GCA_035640835.1 Bryobacteraceae bacterium | reverse complement strand
GGCGCTGACTGCATCGGGACATCGCACCGCCAGGGAGCGCTCTCTGTCACGCAGTTCGAAATCCTGCCGATGCCTCCCTCCGAGCGCGCGCCGAGCACTCCTTGGCCACTGTGGCCGCTGCAGTTGAGGATCGAGAGCTCGCATGAAGAGGGTGGTGAGCGGCATTGGAGCATCGCAACCACCGCGTTTAGCGGCGATGAAGAAGGCAACGTGCGTAAGCTGCACGCTGTACGCGTGGGTGCGCCGCCGTCGTTCGAACCGATCGCCGGTAGTGAGTTTGAGATGGATGCGGATCTCGTGTTGCTCGCGATGGGCTTTACAGGACCCGTGCGGCCCGGCCTGGTTCAGGAACTGGGTCTGGAGCTTGATGCTCGCGGAAACGTGAAAGCCGGTCCGGATTATCAGACCTCGGTGCCGGGTGTGTTTGCGGCGGGTGATGCCCGGCGCGGACAATCGCTTGTGGTGTGGGCTATCGCAGAGGGACGCAAGGCGGCTCGTGCGATGGATCTCGCACTGATGGGCAAGACCGAACTACAGTAACGATCGGGCGCGCAGCACTGTTTCCCGTGCATTCTCGCCGATGGCCGTAAGATGTCCCATCTTGCGGCCCGGCCGCGGCTCGAGCTTTCCGTACAAATGAAGCTTCACATTGGGCAGTGCGGTAGCGGCTGCCCAGTTTGGCTCGCCATTGCGCCAGAGATCGCCGAGGAGATTGGCCATCGCAGCGGGTGCCAGCAGATCGGTCGAACCCAACGGCAGGCCGCAAACCGCTCGTAGCTGCTGCTCGAACTGGCTGGTGACGGCAGCGTCAAACGTTAGGTGCC
Organism: Bryobacteraceae bacterium; assembly: GCA_035640835.1. Taxonomy (GTDB): domain Bacteria; phylum Acidobacteriota; class Terriglobia; order Bryobacterales; family Bryobacteraceae; genus DASQVJ01. The sequence goes on along the minus strand of DASQVJ010000013.1, from coordinate 6,539 downwards.
CCGAGTTGTGCGGCCGTGGCGCCAGCTCATTGATGAGCAGCCGACCGCTGCGCGTCAGGAAGAATTCGACGCACAGGACTCCTACCACGTCGAGGGCCTTGAGCACGGCCGCGGCGATCTCGTGTGCCTCTCTCTCGATCGCGGGTCCGAGGGAGGCAGGACATTCGGAGACGTCCAGGATGCCGTTCGCGTGGTCGTTCCGAATGAGAGGGTAAGCGCGTATGGAGCCGTCCAGGGCACGGGCGGCCACCACGGAGCACTCGCAGGCGTAATCGACAAACGCTTCGAGCACCGCTTTCCCCGGGCCTACGGCTTTCCAGGCCGCTTCGGCATCGGACGGTGAAGCGATGCGGAACTGGCCTTTGCCGTCGTAGCCGAAATCGGCGGACTTCAGGATCGCCGGAGTGCCGATAGTCGCAAGCGCCTCTCGCAGGCTCTCGAGCGATGTGATCTCGGCGTAAGGTGTCACAGGCAGTCCCGCGCTGGTGAGGAAGTTCTTCTCGCGCAGACGATTTTGAGTTGTATGCAGCACGCTTCCGGAAGGCCGGAGCACGGCATATTCGGCGGCCGCGGCGGCGGTTTCGGCTAAAACATTTTCGAACTCGAATGTGATGACCGATACCGACCGGGCAAACTCGCGGACCCGGTCGAGATCTTCATAGGGAGCGGTCCATTCTTGATCCGCGATCTGACCGGTCGGTGTATCCTCATCCGGCGAGTAGGTCCAGACGCGGTAGCCCATACGCCGGGCGGCGATGGCGAACATGCGGCCGAGTTGCCCGCTGCCGAGAACTCCGATGGTCGAACCTGGCGGGATGGGCTTCACGTAAGTCGGTCCGCTCGTACCCGTTCGGTCTGCTCGTCACGGAATTTACGGAGCCTTTCGCGTAGCTCAGGACGGCTGTTGCCAAGGATCGAGACGGCCAGGAGTGCTGCATTGGTAGCTCCGGCCTTGCCAATCGCGAGTGTACCGACGGGAATGCCGCCGGGCATCTGCACGATCGAGAGCAGGGAATCCATGCCTCGTAGCGCGTGGCTCTCGACGGGTACTCCGAGCACCGGCAACAACGTATGCGCCGCGACCATGCCGGGCAGGTGTGCGGCTCCGCCGGCGCCGGCGATGATCACTTCGATCCCTCGGCCCTCAGCCGACGACGCATAGTCGATCATCCACGACGGTGTGCGGTGGGCCGAGGTGATTTGAGCTTCGCAGGGCACGCCGAAGTGGTTCAGGATTTCGACGGCGTGCCGCATGGTTTCCCAGTCGGATTTGCTGCCCATCAGGACAGCGACGAGCGGCGTCAAAGTCGCTTCGATATCCGCCTCCGCTTACTGGCCCTGACCGAGCGAGTAGCCGGGCTGGCCATCGAAGTTACAGAGCGACTCGAACTTGATGAAGTCGTAGCCGGCACTCTTGACGCGGCCGAGCAGGTCCAGGATGTGGTCGTGCGTGAAGGCGCCGCCATTGCCGCTCATGAAGCGGCATCGCCAGGTGTCGCAGGTGAGCGTATCGGGGAAGCCGTCAGGCCATACCTTCGTGCCGCGGTTGCTGATCATGACCAGCTTGAGACCTTCGGGTGTCAGCTTGGTAAGAGCGTCACCGAGGTCGTTGGCGGTGCCTTGCGTCCAGTCGAGGAAGATGTCGGCTCCGACGAGTTCCTTCTGCTGGCGCGGCCGAGCCTTGGTCTGATCTTCGACCTGTTGCGAGGCCCCGGCCTTGTAAGTGACGGGCTTCAGCTTCTGGGGTTGTTGACCAACGCGGGCCGCCACAGCCTGTGCAAACTCGCGGGTGCCGACCTTCTCTTTCGACGTCCCTTCGGTGTAGATGTCGTAGGTATGGATGCCGTCCTCGATCGTGCGGAGCCAGGCGTTGTGCACGCGCTCGGCGATTTCGTGCTGGCCGATATGGACGAGCATCATGACCGCTCCGAGGAGGAGTCCCGAGGGGTTCGCCATGTTCTGCCCGGCGCGGCGTGGGGCAGAGCCATGGATGGCCTCGAACATCGCGTATTTCACGCCGATGTTGGCGGATCCGGCGAGTCCGACCGAGCCCGCGATCTGGGCTGCGACGTCCGACAGGATGTCACCGTAGAGGTTCGGCATCACGACGACGTCGAAGGCTTCCGGCGTATCCGCTAACTTCGCGGCACCGATATCGACGATCCAGTGTTCGTTCGTGATGTCGGGGTACTCGGCGGCGATCTCGTCGAAGACCTTGTGGAAGAGGCCGTCGGTGATCTTCATGATGTTGTCCTTGGTGAAGCAGGTCACCTTGGAACGGTTATTGCGGCGGGCGTATTCGAAGGCGTAGCGCACGATGCGCTCGCAACCGCCTCGGCTGATGAGCTTGAGGCACTGCGTTATGTCGTTGGACTGGCGGTGTTCGATACCGCCGTAGACGTCCTCCTCGTTCTCCCGGACGATGACCACGTCCATGTTGGGGTGCTTCGTCTCGACGTAAGGGTAGTAGGCCACGCAGGGACGCACGTTGGCGTAAAGGTTAAGCATCTTGCGTGTGGTCACGTTGAGGCTCTTGAAGCCTCCACCCTGAGGAGTGGTGATCGGTGCCTTCAGGAAGACCCTAGTGCGCCGCAGCGACTCCCACGCCGAGGGCTCAATGCCCGCGCTGTTGCCTCGGAGGTAGACTTTCTCGCCAATCTCGATAGTTTCGATGTCGAGTTGCGCGCCAGCTTCGGCGAGGATGTGAAGCGTGGCTTCCATGATCTCGGGACCAATGCCGTCCCCATGTGCAACCGTGATCGGTGTCTTGTTAGCCATGTGTTCGGAATTCACTAAGGTATCATTCCTGCTCGCCAGCGTCTCAAAGGTCGGAGGTTTTATCCATGCATCAGGCGATGATGACGCCCGAAATTCGCGAGTGTATTAAGAATTGTCTGGACTGTCACAGCATTTGCAGTGAAACCGTGACGCATTGCCTAACGCTCGGGGGCAGACATGCGGAGCATCACCATATCGGGCTGATGCTCGACTGTGCACAGATCTGTGCGACCAGCGCCGACTTCATGTTGCGTGGCTCGCCAAGGCATGTGGATACCTGCGACCTTTGCTCGACCATCTGCCGCCAGTGCGCCGACGAGTGCTCGCGCATGGCCGATGGCGACGAGACCATGTTGCGGTGTGCTGAGATCTGCAATCGTTGCGCAGAGAGCTGCCATCGCATGGCGATGACCGCCGCCTAGGCAAATTTCGCGTTCCCGCGATGCTTCCGTTGGCGGAATAATGAAAGCATCCGGGTCGGCGATGTTTGAGAGCCTCAGTCTGATTTTTTCGGTGTTGATTCTCTCGGTCTGGCTGCTCTGGAACGATTTTCAGGAAGTATGGCAGGACCGGAAGCTCGGGAAGCGCCTGTCACAAACGTTGAACAACTTGCAGGGCCAGCGGATCGAAGTAGCGCTGGAGAAGCTCGGGGAACCGACCGAGGTTCTGGAGGGAACCACGGGACGCCGACTCTACATCTGGAACTCCCATCATGCGCCCCGGCTTCCGAGCGAAAAGGGACTGGTCATCGTATCGCTGACGGTCAACGAGTTCGGGACAATCACGCAGTCGAGCTGGAAGGGCTGAGCCGTACGCACATGATGATCTGTTTGCGGGACGAGTGGTCGAACGGCCGTTCCTCGTAGTCGCCAAACTTCTCCTCGGTGTGGAACCCGTTGTAGTACAAAAGCGCATCGATCTCTTGAGGGAAGAACATCCGGAGGTGTAGGGGAACAGCCTCCTCTTCGCCTGTCGACTCATCCCGGAAGTACCAGGTTTCTCGACTAATCTGGCTCGCGGAATCGTACTGGATCGTTTTCGAGATGCTGACTTGGATTCCCGAGCGTGTGTCCGTAAACGTTGACATGGGCGTTCGCTGATCTGGAGGCCGGGCAAGCAGTGCAAGTGAGGGGTTGAACACCTCCAGTACGAACCGCGCTGTTTGCGACATGTGCCGCCGGACGCAGGCCAGGAAAGCCTCGACCTCGGCTCGGGAGTACAAATGCGACAGCGAGTTGCTCGCGATGAAGATGAATTGAAATTGGCGGCCTAGGTCGAACGATCGCATGTCCGCGTGCACCCAAGTTACTGACGTGCATGCTGCGCGAGCCTTCTCGTTAGCCCTGGACAACATCTCGGGGGAGGAGTCGAGTCCGACAACCTCGAGACCGTCGCGAGCGATCGGAATCGCAAGCCTGCCGGTCCCGGTGGCGAGTTCCAGAACCGGGCCTCCGTAACGGACAGCACAGCCGCGATAGAAGTCGACGATTTCTGGCCCCGACATCACACCGGTGGTGAGGTCATAACGTTCGGGATCTTTGTAAAACGCCAGGGACTCGCCCATTTTGTCCTTGGACACCGGCTCGTCGACGCCTGTTCCGGGACTTCAGTACTCACGTGATCGGGTGAAGGCCTTAGTCCCGCTTCTTGCCCAGTCAAATCGTTGCTAGACTTTGACATGCAGGGAAACCGTGAGCTGTTCCTTCCACTGGTTTCGCACTCTTGTTTGGAGGCGATTTGCTCCGATGAACATGATTTTGAATCACTCGATCTGTGGTTTGGCGCTCGCGGCCATGCTGGCACCAGGGGTTCAAGCCCAGTCTCAGCCGAAACTCACCGCCCGCGAACTGTTTTACACGCCAGTTGAGACGGCCAGCACGCCAAAACCGGATCAGACCAGGAAGAACGACCCTGCGCCGAAAACGGCCACGAACAAGAACACAACCAAGAACACGACCCGGCCGAAGGACAAGACGGTCAGCGAAGCCCCCTATTTGGACGCCAACAAGGGGAAAGGCAGCAGTTCGAGCCCCCACATCAGCGGAGGCACCAATGAGGTGCCAATCATGAACGCCGCCGCGGAGACCAGGGGTCCGCTCGCGATCCGTTATTCCGTCTTGAAGATGGACTCGGACGGCGATTACCAGGAGGTTCGCCCCGATACCACCTTCCACTCGGGCGACAAGATTCGTGTCGCCATCGAAGCGAATGATGCGGGGTACCTGTACATCGTGCAGCGTGGATCGTCGAAGACGTGGAGCGTCCTGTTCCCGACCTCCGATTACGAAGACGGCAACAACTACATCAAGGCAGCACGCAGGCAGGTGATCCCTGGCAAGTATCGATTCACGTTCGACGACACGCCTGGCACTGAGAGGATTTTCATTGTTTTCTCCCGCAAACCCGAGCCTGATCTCGAGAAGCTGATCTACAAGCTCAGCAATGACGAAGCAGGGAAAGGCACCCCGGCGAAACCAGCCAGCACACCCGGTGAGACTGAAAAGCCCAAGCTCATGCTTGCCGGTGCACGCCTCGATGATCCGTTCGTCGACAGCCTTCGCACCCGGTTGGTGTCTCGTGACCTGGTATTCGAGACCGTGGAGGATAAGCCCGCGGCCGCCGATAAGTCGGAGAAGAAGAAGGATGTTGCGATGTACATTGCGACTCCCGATACTTCGGCGAATGCCCGTGTGGTTGCTGACGTAACTCTGGAGCATCGCTAAGCAAGAGCGACCGGAGGCACGATGATAAAAGTCTTATCGTGGTTGCTTGCAGGATACGTGTGTCTGGGTGCGGGCGTTGCTTCGGCCCAGAGCAAGGTCTCGGAACAGGGGCCGCATCGGATGGAGGTCATCCTCGAAAAGAGGCAAGCCGGAGCCTGGCGCGTGATTGACCCTGGCCTGGTGCTCGTTCGAGGCGAGCAGGTGCGGTTCCGGTTCAAAGCCAATTTCGACGGCTATCTGTACGTCACGAATCGGAGCACTTCCGGAAATAATTCGCTGTTGTTTCCGCGAGAGGATACCGGAATTCGGAATCGCATCGAGGCCGGGAAGGAGTACTTTGTTCCTTCGACGGCCGGGGCATTTCGCGTGGATGGTCCCGCGGGTCACGACATCGTTTCGTGGATGGTGAGCCCGGTCGAGCTTGGTCGCCCGGCGGTGTCCATGGACCCGCCTAAGCCGGTGGACATGAGCCGATTGAAGCCGCGTTGCGATGACACGATCTTCCGGGCTCGAGGCCAGTGCGTCGATACGGCAGCCGGGCCGCAGCAGCCGGACACGGAGGAGGGCCGCAATCTGGTCATCATTCGTGAGAAGACGGCTTCCGTGATCACGTCGCAGGTGGCGCTCACAGGCCCGATCGTGTATGAGTTTCGACTGGCACATCGTTAAGGAAACACCATGAGTGCATTGACTCGTTTCGTTCCTGCAATCCTGGGCCTGATGCTGGGGGCTGGGACGCTGCATGGGCAGTCCGTCAACAAGCGCGATTTGAAGCTCGAGCTGGATGAGCCTCGCGAGATCAAGACCGGTCCCAAGCCGGTCACAATACCCCGAAGCTATGCGCTGGTGATCGGCATTGCCGGCTATCCGGGGCTTTCCGCCAAGGATCAGCTGGAGTTTGCCGAACGCGATGCGGAGCTGATGTACTCGATCCTGATCAGCCCCGAAGGCGGACAGTTTCGGGCCGAGCATGTCCATCGTCTGATTGGTCCGAAGGCGACGCTGGAGGACATACGGTTCGAGCTAGAAGAGTGGCTG
>DASQVJ010000012.1:0-4265 GCA_035640835.1 Bryobacteraceae bacterium | reverse complement strand
ATTCCGTTCATCGGAGTTCGGACTTCGTGGCTCATGTTGGCAAGGAACTCAGACTTCATTCGCGACGCCTGCACTGCCTCATCGCGAGCTTCGGAGAGCTCCTCTTCGAACTTCTTACGATCCGTGATGTCGGTCAGACTTCCCTGGAAGCAAAGCTCGCCACGCTTGCCGTGAATCACTCGAGCGTTGTCGAGCACAGTGATGATCGTGCCGTCCTTGCGCCGCAGATTCAGTTCGAAGTTGCGAATCTCAGTGCCTTGTCTGAACTTCGCGAGAATCTCCGCCCGGGAGTTCTCGTTCGGATAGAAGTCGCCGGCATTTGCCTTCCGAAGATCATCCTCGCTGTCGTAGCCGAGCATACGGACAAGCGCAGGATTGGCGGATAGAATGCGGCCGGAGAGATCGCTCTCATAGACGCCCTCGATGACATTCTCGAAGAGGCCCCGGTACTGCTCCTCGCTAGCCCGGAGCTGCTGTTCGGCAAGTCGTCGCCGCTCCAGTGCCTGGCGATATGCGTGCAGTTGAAGCGCGGCGAGGACAATCAGGGCAGCCAACATGAGCACAAACACAACCAGAAATCGCGAGCGTTGGTAGATAAAGGCGCCAAGGTTACTGCGGCGCTCGCGCAATTGGATCTGTGCCGTGCGAGTGATGGTGTTGATGCGGCGTGTTTCCTGCTCAATGCCGGCAACCACTCTCAGGAGGATTCGGAGTTCCGAAGGATCGTTCGAGGTGGGCGAAAGCTGGGCAAGCCGTTCGCGGTACTTACGGATCCGATGGAAGCGCGCTTCTACCTCCACCAACGTCCGTTCGATCTGGGTTAACTCGGGCCTTCCTTTCGATTCTGCCAGGAGTTGCCCTTCCGCGCGCAGATACTGTGAAAAATCGGACGCGAGCGTCGCGCGATCGATCTCATCGAAGTGAGTCAGCAGCCTTTGCGTCAGCTGATCTTCCCGCTCTGCTTGGGAGACCGCGATGTAAACGTAGCCGCAGAGCGCGGTGCAAAGCAATGCTAACCCGAAGTTGAGGTATGTGAACCAGCGCCTCGCGTGGCCCAATCGCAGCATTCTGATTCATTCTGCATGAAGCACGACTGAACTGTATATAAGTAAGGTACTGAGAAGGCAATAGAACTGAGGTACTTTGCGCTTGCAAACTAGACTACACCGACCCCTTAGCGGGCGTCTATTGATCTGAAATCGAGTAGCGCTGTAGAGCTGTGCACTTCCCGGTTGCTTCTTCGATGTCGGCGATCACACCGTGCAGTTCGACGCCACCCCTTGCCGCTTCCATTCGCATCGGCATGCCTGTCAAAAATCTGCGCAGGATGATGTCCTTGTCGACGCCGATTACGGAGTGGTAAGGACCGGTCATCCCGGCGTCGGTCTGATAGCCGGTGCCACCCGGAAGGATGCGAGTGTCCGCCGTCGGGACATGGGTGTGGGTTCCTACAACAACCGACACGCGGCCATCGAGATACCAACCCATCGCGACCTTTTCGCTGGTTAACTCTGCGTGGAAATCGACGAATTTGACTCGAATGTGAGAGGGCAGACCTTCGAGGATCGCGTCTGCCTTGCGGAACGGATCGTCGGTGGAGGGCATGTGCGCACGGCCCTGCAGGTTGATCACGGCACACTCGACGCCCCTTGCTGTGCGCGCAACGGTGTAGCCTCTGCCGGGCAGTTCCTCCGGATAGTTGGCCGGCCGGATCAGACGGTATTGCGTTGGCAGATACTCGTAGATTTCGCGCTTGTCCCAGATGTGGTTGCCGCTCGTAAGTACATGTATTCCAAGCTTTAGGAGCTCTTCGGCGATGAGCGGCGTGATACCGAATCCACCGGCGGCATTCTCCGCGTTCGCGATCACCAGGTCGATCCCTTCGGTGGACACGATGAAATGCAGTTTATCGGCGACGATTCCCCGCCCGGCCGAAGCAAAAATGTCACCTATGAAGAGGATTCTCATCGCGGGCCCGATCGGGCCGGCAGTGCGGCCAGGGGCGAGTGGGAGCGCACCACTTAGTCGTGTTCGACCTCCGTCATTGACCCCTGTTCCGAAAACAGGAGGGATCTCCCGTCGCCTTCAGGCTTCTCCAATCGCGATGTTCTGCGGGAGCTTGCACACCGGCGTGCAGATCGAGTCAGACCCCAATGACAATTTGCGTTGGATCAAATATAAGAGGCCTAGTCACGCGCCGCGCAGACGCGCTCCTATGGAATGATACCAGAAGAGTTTTTGAGCACCCGGAAATTAACTTCCCTTCAGACAGGCCGCTATCTCACGTTCCGGAACCGCACCCTCTTTGATCACGCGCCAATAAGGCTCGGTAACATCGATGGTCGTGCTGCCCTCTCCGGCTGCGATTCCACCGTCGAGCACCAGGTCGACCGCGCCATCGAGGCTGGCGAAAACCTCGATGCCGCTCCGGCCGGTTGGTTCACCCGAGATGTTCGCGCTGGTCGCAATCAACGGTTGATTCAGCTTTTCGATTAACTTCCGAGCTGTCGGCGATTTCGACATCCGGAGCCCGAGGCGCCCGGTGTTTCCGGTTACCTTCAGGGGAACTTTCGCTGAAGCGGGAACGATCTGCGTCAAAGGACCTGGCCAAAAGCGACGGGCGAGCAGATAGAAGCGAGTTGGGAGTTCGCTCGCAAGCTCCTCAGCCATCATCAGATCGTCAATTAGAAGGGGCAAAGACCGGGCAGCCTCACGGCCTTTTGCTTTGAAAACTCGGCCAACAGCCAGAAGATTCATGGGATCCGCAACCAGCGTGTATAGCGCATCGGTTGGAATAGCGACCACGCCACCGGTGGCGATGACTTTCGCTGCTCGGGCAATTGCTTCTTCGTGAGGCTGGTCGGCGTCGATCTCGATCAGATCAGTAGCCACTATCGTGATATTCTCGCACGTCGACTTCCAAATGGCCGGACGACCTGCAAGTCAATAGAGAGTAAGCTCGACGGGAGCACCGATCCCGCAGCCCAGGAGCGACGCGGCCGACCGCTGGTTGGTAGCAATCTCGATGTAGCCCGAGCTTCCGATCACGGCCGCCACGTCCAGGATATCCGCAAAGGTCAATGCAAGCTGGTCAATGTGCCGCACGCCGACGTACAGATCGAAGGGGCTGGTCAGGATTGCCGGAAATTCATCCACGTGAAAATTGGTGATGAGGTTGCCGAAGCGGTCCACTTTGAGTACGGTGCCGGTCCAGGCGCGCTTGCTCGTGCGCTGAGGTTTGGTGAGCGCTAGTTTCAGGTGGTCGTCAATCAACGGACCGAACGTTGCGGGGCGAGTGCCGTTGACCAGGTGTGCGGCGGAAGGCGCAAAGATGTCCCGGCCGTGAAAGGTGCGGCTAAGCGGCTTGAGGAACAACCTCTCATTTGTGATCTCGCGAGCCTTGTGCTTCTGTCGCTCGTAAACCATCGCGAGCACTCCGTTATCCGGACCGAGGAAGAAGTGGCCTGCCGCTTCCACCAGAATCGGTCGGCGTGCGGTGCCAACACCCGGATCGACCACAACGACGTGAACGGTCCGTCTCGGGAACCACTGATAGGCCTCTGAGATAAGGAACGCGGCTTCCACAATCTCGAAAGGCGTTACCTCGTGAGTCACATCCACGATTTCGGCGTCGGGCGCAATCGATAGGATCACGCCCTTCATGACCGCGACGAAGTGATCTTTGTGTCCGAAATCCGTACTGAGCGTGACGATTCGTTTGGCAGCCATAGGAGAGATTATTTGCTTGCTGCGATCGCCGTGACGACGTCCCAGTTGAAACGCACGAACGTGTGTAGCGACTCTTCGAGGATGCGCTCCTGATCACTGTGCGCGCCGAAGCCCTTCGAGGCATCTTCTTCATCCACCATGGGTCCGATTCCGTAACTTTGGATTCCTTTCTCGCGCAGGAACGACATATCCGTGGCACCGGTCTGCATGTAGGGAAGCACGGTGATGTTGTTGTACGTGCGCTTGCCGGCTGCTTCGACGGCGCGGAAAGCTTCGCTGTCCAGTGGTGAAGGCGGGGCTCCGGGTCGACTGCCTCGGCCACTGCGCACGACCTCCACGTTCGGATCATTGATCACCTTGCGCATCTCTGCCAGGAACTGGTCCATGTTCTCATCGGGTGTTGCCCGGATGTCGAGCGTTACTTCCGCTTCGGATGGGATTACGTTCGAACGAAACCCGCCTTTGATGATCGTCGGCGTGATGGAGGTCCGGAGCATGGAGTAATGCATCGGCTCATTCTCGAAGAAGTACTTCTG
>DASQVJ010000011.1:0-8470 GCA_035640835.1 Bryobacteraceae bacterium | reverse complement strand
TTAACTCCAGGTCAGGACAGGATTTATAAAGTGTTCCGCGGTGCCGGTGACACGGGTCCAAATAGTTACCGAAACGGGTCCGGCTGCGCCTCAGCCAACTAGCAGCCGTGCTTTTCCTCGAAAACGCCACCGCATGTTTCGGAAAGGAGTGAGTATTGATGGCCCCGTATCACAAAGTCAAACGAGCAGCGACGCTGGCTGCCGGAACGGTACTGTTGCTTACTTTCCTGTTCACGCGGGTGGCTACCCAGACTATTACGCCGAACCGAGTGGACTGGCCGTCTTATGGCAACGACTTGGGAGCCATGCGCTTCGTCAACATCGATCAAATTAACCGCTCCAACGTGGCGCAGTTGCAGCCAGTATGGATCCTTCACACCCAGGTCATGGGCCCCGATACCTCGTTCGAAAGTCAACCGATCATCATCGATGGCGTCATGTACGCGACTTCGCCGCACGGCCACGTGTTTGCCTTGGATGCCACGACCGGCGCCATCAAGTGGACCTTCAACCCGGATTTTCTGGCGCCACTTTCCGAGCTTGCCATCTGCTGCGGGCAGGACAACCGGGGAGTTGCGGTGGGGAACGGGAAGGTCTTCGTGGGGCAACTCGACGCCACACTGGTCGCCTTGGACGCTGCAACCGGCAACGTCGTATGGAAGGTCGTCGTAGACCGGTGGCAGGACAGATGGACGGAAACTATGGCGCCCCTGTTTATCAACGGACTGGTCATTATCGGGGCCTCCGGCGGCGAGTATCAGAGGCGCGGCCATGTTCGCGCCTACAACGCCAATACGGGCGCAAGGGTTTGGGAGTTCAACACCGTACCAGGGCCGGGCGAGTTCGGAAACGATACCTGGGCGGGTGATTCCTGGAGGACAGGAGGCGCAAACGTCTGGACCACTCCGGCCGCGGACCCTCAACTCGGGCTGATCTATATCACGACGGCAAACGCGGCGCCGGACTTAAACGGATCGCAGCGTGCCGGGACCAACCTGTTCACAGCGTCGGTTGTGGCGCTCGATGTCGCCACCGGGCAGCGGCGCTGGCATTTTCAGGAAATTCACCACGAGATTTGGGATTATGATTGCACTCAGCCCGCACACCTGTTCACCCTGGAGCGCAACGGCCAACAGATTCCAGCGATCGGCCACGCCAATAAGGCCGGCTTTTACTATATCCTCGACAGGCGGGACGGCCGCCCGCTCTTCGATGTCACGGAGACGCCAGTGCCAATCGAACCAGCATGGCAAAGGCCGTGGCCCACACAACCGATTCCTGCAATCGACCCGGTGATCCCGCAGACGGTCGCATCGGCGCCTGCCGGTGTTCGGACGGGTCCCATTTTTACTGTGCCGCAGGAACAGCCTACGCTGATCCAGCCAGGTGCGGAAAGCGGTCCCGAGTGGCCTCCCGGCGCCTACAGCCCACGGACCCGTTACTCCTACCTGCAAGCAGGAGGATATTCGCCATGGACGTACAGCGCCATTCCCACGGTTGTGAACAGCCTCGGATCGACTGTGGCTCTGAACGATATCCCAGGCATCGAAACTTTTGGTCTGTTCGTCGCAATGAACACGACAACCGGAAAGATAGCCTGGAGCAAGAGGCTGCCCCAAAAATTTTATTCTGGTGTCGTCGTCGCAGGCGACCTGGTGTTCTTTGGCGAAGGCAATGGCCAGTTCAATGCCGCGGATGCCCAGACGGGCAATGTGCTGTGGACGTTCAAGAGTAATCTGCCGAACGTCGGCGGCGCCAATGGGGCCCCCGCGGTTTACGTAGTCAATGGACGCGAGTATGTGGTCATGGCTTTCGGCGGCAACGCCGACGCGGGCTTTACGAAGGGCGACGCGCTCATCGCGTTTGCTCTTCCACAGGGCGGGCAGACGCCGCAGCCCATGGTGGTGACGGCTAACCCGCGGCAGGTGCCCACCGGCGATCTTCCCGCCTCGGCAATGCAACCGCCGCTGGCTGCTGCACCGCCGGATGCGCGCGTGGTGGAACTCGTAACTCACGATTTCGATTTTCAGCCTGAATCCTTCACTGCATTGGCGGGAGAAAAAATCGCGGTCCACATCGTGAATACCGGAAACTCGTCAACGGGTTTCAACATCACGCTGCCCACGGGGCGCATCGGATTAAGTGCGACGATCGCGTCCAATCAAAGCGGCTATTTCGTTTTCACCGCTCCCAGCCAGCCGGGAGTGTTTGAATTCTTCGGTTCAGGCCGGTTCTTCGGCCAGACGGGCCTGATGCGGGTTGGGCCGGCGTGCCCCACATCCGTCACACCCTGCCTCGACGTGACGGGAATTACGGGATCGGCGACCTTTGATTCCACAGCCGTGGCACCGGGCCAATTGGTTACCCTGTTTGGCCGTGGAATCGGTCCGGACTCCGGCGTCTTGGCGCCGTCCTTTCCGGCGGTGGCCAGCTTGCCGACCAGTCTCGGAGACACTCAAGTGTTCTTCAATGGAGTTGCAGCCCCCCTGTTATTCGCCCAGGCCAACCAAGTAAATGCGATCGTGCCCTTCGAGGTGGTAGGGCCGGGTACCGCCGACGTGGAAATCTCGCACAGCGGACAGATGACCCAGACGGTAACGGTGTCCGTAGTGGAAAAGCAGCCCGGTATCTTCACAATCGGGGGAACGGGAAGCGGACAAGCCATCGTTCAAAACGCGGACGGCTCGCTGAACTCTTCATCTAACCTGGCGGCCAAGGGCTCCACGGTCAGCATTTTTGCTACCGGCGCCGGGCAGACCACTCCGGCTCTGCCGGACGGAGCTTTTGCCCCCAACGATTTCAGCCGGCCGATCTTACGCATCACAGTATTGATTGGAGGCATCGGTGCCGAGGTAATCGACGCGCGGGTGCCACAAGGGCTCTTCGCCGGACTGATTCAGGTGGACGTGCGCATACCTGCCGGTGCGCCGTCCGGCCCGCAGGTGTCGTTAGAGCTGGGTGTCGGCGATGTGCTCAGCCCTCCGACAACTCTGGCCATCCAATAGCGTTTCGAGATCGGTGCGGGCGCCGTGCATGCCGCGTCGGCCGCCTCTTTGGCGAGGCGCGCTCGGCCGGTATTCTTTCGCATCCCTGCATACATCGCGATGGAATACGTGGATGGGCCGAGCCTGGATGAAGTAACTTTCCACAAGAAGCCAATCACCGCCCGACAAGATGTTCAGCGTGCTCGGGCAGACCGCCGTGGCGCACGCCCGTCATAGGGATGATGATCAATGGAATCAGCTCAGTGCTGACGTGGCAGGCGAGTTACGCTATGTGGCGCCGCCAAACGCGTTCAGCACTGTGACGGTCCGGTCGCACAGAGTATCGGTCACGGTAGCAGGCGGAAAATGTCCATTGCCAGTGGTCTGATGTCCTGATATGCTCTCTAGAGCTAAACCCAACTTCGGGAATTGGAGGACATTTGCGGACTCGGATGGCGGTCTTCCTCTTGTCCGGCTCATTCCTTTTGAGCTCGGGGACGGCGAGGGCTGCTGATGAAACTGATCTGTTTGAAAGCCGCGTGCGGCATGTTCTCGCGACGAAATGTTATAGCTGCCATGGACCGGACAAACAGTTCGCAAACCTAAGGCTCGATTCGCGCGAGCGAATCTTACGCGGCGGCAACAACGGACCTGCCGCAGTTCCCGGCCAGCCGAATGACAGCTTGTTGATTAAGGCCGTCCGGCACGAGGGGCCCAAAATGCCGATGGGCGGCAAATTGAAGCCCGAGGAGATTGCAGCACTCGAAAGCTGGGTGGAAAAAGGTCTGCCTTGGCCCGGTGATAAAGGGATTCAACTCGCGGCCGGTGACCCCGGGTTTTACCAGAAGCTCATCCGCGAGCATTGGGCCTTTCAGCCTGTGAAGGAACCTTCGGAACCGGAAGGCTCCAAGTCCAATCCGATTGACCGCTTTATTGCGGCTAAGCAGGCATCCAAGGTGGCGATGGCACGGCCTGCCAGTCTCGAAGTCCTGCTGCGTCGCGTGTCCTATGTGCTAACCGGACTGCCGCCGACGCGCGAGGAACTACAAGCATTTCTCAACGATCGATCTCCAACTGCATACGATCGTGTGGTCGACAAATTACTCGCGTCGCCTCATTTCGGCGAACGATGGGCTCGCCATTGGATGGATCTTGTCCGGTTCGCTGAAACTTATGGCTACGAGTGGAACTACGAAATCCACAATGCATGGCGCTACCGGGACTACCTGATTCGGGCGTTCAACTCAGACCTGCCATACGACCAGTTTGTGCGTGAGCACATTGCCGGAGATCTCCTCTCCAAGCCGAGAACCGTTGAGAATGGCCGCTGGAACGAATCGGTTCTGGCGACGGCGTTTTTCCGGCTGGGCGAAATGGGCCACGATAACTGCAACCAGTTCCGGGAAATTCGTACCGACGTTGTCGACAACCAGATCGATACTTTGACGAAAGCGTTTCAGGGACTGACTGTGTCGTGCGCACGCTGCCACGATCACAAGATCGATCCGATTCCTACAGAGGACTACTACGCGTTATACGGCATTCTGAATAGCTCTCGGCCGGTTACTCGAACTCTGGACCTGGCCGGACCGAATGAAGCCGTTCGGGGCAAGTTGACCAGTCTGAAGTCTCAGATGCGAAAGACGCTGGCGTCAGCCTGGCTGCGTGAAAGCGCCGGTTTGGATCGATATCTGGCGGCCGCGATAGCCTGGGAAAACGATTCCACCGATGCAGCGAGTCTTGCGGAAGGGCTGAGTCTTCCTCGTATCAATCAACTCCGGAAACTTCTCCAGCGCAAGAATGTGGACTTGAGTGATCCGCTCTATCCGACGGCCCAATGGATGGGTAGTCCTGGAGAATCAGAGTGGCGAAAGTTAGTCGATCAGTTCTCCGAAGAAAGAAGGAAGAGAGAGCAGTTCAACGCGGAAAAGTTTGTTGCCTTCGCTGATTTTCGTTCAGAACTGCCGGCCGGCTGGTCCGCAGATGGTTGGGGCTATCGAACCGGCCGGGCGAAGAACGGAGACTTCGCGATCGCCACGGAAGGCGGAGATGCACTGGCGGGCATTTTTCCGGCTGGACTGTTTACGAACTTATTGTCCGATCGGCTGAACGCTGTATTAAGATCGCCGCTGCTGCCGAGGGACAAGAAGTTTCTGACGATGCAAATCAGCGGCGGAAAGCTGGGTGCTTTCCGGCTCGTCATGGATGATTGCGTGATCGGCGAAGATCACCAACTCCTGAAGAATCCGAGTCTGGACTGGATTCGCGTTGGCAGTAAGAACGAGCAGCCGTTGCCCACTTATCTCGAGATTTCCACGAAGAGCGATAACCCTCGTCTCCCGGAGCGGCCGGAGAAGTTTAAGGACCTCAAAGACGATCAGTTAGCTTCCCCGCGATCTTTCTGGGGGTTGACGCGGATTCTTCTCCATGATGAAGAAGTCGCCCCCAAACCGGAACTGGGGCACATGGACCGAATGCTCACAGGAGCCGCGCCGCGAACGGTGCAGGAAGTCTCGGCGAGGTTTGAGCAAGCGGTGCAGAACGCGATTCGCGCGTGGGTGGAAGATCGTGCAACCACCGAGGATGTCACTTGGCTAGACTGGCTTCTCGAAAATCAGATCATTACAAATTCCCGCAACATAACGCCAGAAGTACGGGCACTTACGGACGAATACCGGAAGACGGAGGCAGCCTTATCCGATCCGGCGGTTGTATACAGCATGGCCGATGTTGACCCTGGAAAGGACTACCCGATTCTCACCGGAGGCCAAGCTCTTGCCCCGGGACGAATCGCACCGCGCCATTTCCTGACGCTCATGCCCGAATCGTTGCGAAAGATCAATCGGGAGCAGAGCGGCCGCCGCGAGCTTGCGGAAGCGATCGCAAGCAAAGACAATCCGCTGACCTCGCGTGTGATGGCGAATCGCATCTGGCATCATGTGTTCGGGCGGGGACTCGTTGCTACGACGGATAACTTTGGGAGATACGGCGAAGCTCCAACTCATCCCGAGCTACTGGACTATCTCGCCTCCCGCTTTGCCAAAGACGGATGGTCGATGAAGAAGTTGATTCGCCTGATGGTGACATCCGAAACGTTCCGTCAGGCAAGCCAGGCGACGAAACAAGCAGACGAAGCAGATCCTCAGAACGTGCTTTGGCACCGTTATCCTGTACGGCGGCTGGAAGGAGAAGCGGTTCGCGACTCGCTTCTTTCGGTTTCCGGCTCGCTCGATCCGAAGCTCTTCGGACCCAGCGTGCAACCACACCGCGATGAAGCCAAGCCCTATCGGCGCTTGTTCCAGGGACCCCTCGATGGGGAAGGGCGCCGCAGTATCTATTTGAAGGTGACACGCATGGAAGGGCCGCGTTTCCTCGAGACGTTCGACTTCCCGCAGCCGATGCAAACTCGCGGCAATCGCGATGTGACGAACGTGCCCTCCCAGGCTCTTGCGATGCTCAATGATCCGTTCGTCACCAGGCAAGCTGAAGTGTGGGCGGAGCACCTGGCGGCGCGTCGCGATGATGCCGTCGACGCCCGGCTGACTGCGATGTTCGAGACGGCGCTAAGTCGTCCTCCGTCTCCCGATGAACTAACGCGGATGCGCAGCCTTGTTCAGACGCTTGCGGAGCGTCATTCCGTTGCGAGCTCAAACGTGCTCGCGAGTGTTGCCGTTTGGAAGGATGTCGCCCACACATTCTTCAACATGAAAGAATTTCTTTACTTACGTTGAGGAGCATCTATGGTGATTCCCGCGCACCGCTGTCCCGGTCTGCTAAAGGAACCTAATACACGCCGGGATTTCTTAAGAACTGCGTCGAACGGGTTCGGCTATCTCGCGCTTGCAGCGCTGATGGCGGATCGATCGTATGCCGGCCTGTCGGCATCGCGGGCTCCTCACTTTCCGCCCAAGGCAAAGAACGTGATTTTCCTGTTCATGCCGGGCGGTGTCTCCCATATGGATAGCTTCGATCCCAAGCCGAAGCTCGCCGAGTTAGACGGCCAACCGGCAAAGCTGGATAGCTATGTCGCCGGACCGAAACGGAAGTGGCTCAGGTCTCCCTGGCAGTTCAAAACTTACGGCCAGATGGGACTGCCGGTCAGTGAGCTATTCCCGCACATCACCAGCGTCGTGGACGATCTGACGGTCATTCGTTCGATGAAGTCCGAGTTTCCGCTGCATGCTCGCGCGAATGTCTTTCTGCACACGGGCCGCAATTTCAGTGGGTATCCGAGCATCGGTTCCTGGGTCACCTACGGACTGGGCAGCGAGAACAAGAGCCTTCCTGGATTTCTTCTGCTGAACCACGGCGACAATCCTCCTGGTGGCATGGAGAATTTTTCGAACGGTTTTCTTCCCGCTCAGCATCAGGCGATGGGAGTCCACGCGGAAGGAACGCCCGTGGATAATCTGGCTCCGTCTGACGACGCCGCTATCCAAAAGACGAAAATGGCGGCTCTGCTGGAGCAGGACCGCGCTTTCTCGGCCGCCGCAGCGGATGACCCGGCTATCAACGCAGCGATTGCGAATTTCGAGATGGCGTACAAAATGCAATCTCTCGCGCCGGACGTACTCGATTTATCGAAAGAGCCGGAGTCGATTCGGAAGCTGTATGGGCTCGACTCGACGAACCAACACAAGCGAGCATACGGTCTGCAGTGTCTTCGCGCCCGGCGACTGGTAGAAGCAGGTGTTCGCTTCGTCGAGATTACGCCGCCCTCCCTTTTCGGAAACAACGGCACGTGGGACCAGCATACTGAGCTCAAACGCGGCCACGAGACGAACGCCATGGTCACCGATCAAGGAGTCACGGCGCTAGTGAAAGATTTAAAGGCTCGCGGGCTTCTGAAGGAGACCTTGATTATCTGGGCTGGAGAGTTCGGCCGCACGCCGGATACGCAAAATGGCGATGGACGCGATCACCATCCCGCCGGATTTACGATCTGGCTTGCGGGCGGCGGAGCGAAGCCGGGCCTGATCTATGGCGGTACCGACGAGCTCGGCAATGAGGCTGTCGACAGGCCGATGACCGTACACGATCTTCATGCCACGATTCTTCATCTGCTCGGAATTGACCACACGAAGTTGACGTATCGATTCGGCGGCCGCGACATCACGCTGCCGGACGTTCACGGTCGCGTGGTAAAGGACTTAATTGCATGAGGCGACTTCTTCTGACGAGTGCGGCTCTTCTGGGTGCTTGCACGACAACGCCTACCCCGGAGCCGAAGGCAGAGATGAAACCGGCCGCGATTCCCGAAATCCAGGCCGAGTTGGTCGCAAAGGACGCCAGTTGGGGTAATACGGAAGGTCCGGCGCTGGACTCGAAGAACAATCTGTATTTCACGTCGCGCGGCACCTGGAAGGGTATCGTTCGCTGGAACAAAGCGGAGGGTGCGCAGCGCTATGCTGCCGTTGCGACAAAAGCCGGACCGGGCGGACTCTGGATTGATAAAGACGACAATATTTTCTTAACGGCAACGGACG
>DASQVJ010000010.1:0-6073 GCA_035640835.1 Bryobacteraceae bacterium | reverse complement strand
AACTTGGTGTGCTTGGGCGCCTCAATGTTCCCAAGCGGCGGAAACTTCAGGTCCTTGTAGCTCTTTGCCGGTTGACCGAACGCAGTGGCAAGAGCCAAACCTGCAATCAAAAAGGTTTTCAGATGTCTCACTGCGAAGCCTCCCTGTTGGAAGACGCCTGCTGTGCGGGTTCAATTGTCGCCACGCTTCGATTCTCTGGGCTGAACGTCTTCTTGGCCACGCGCTGGATCGCTTCGGGCGTGACCTTCTCCAACTCGTTCAATTGGTCGAACAACTTCCGCCAGTCGCCGAAGAGGACCTGATAAGCAGCGAGCGATTGCGCCATCCCTGTGTTGTCCTGCAACATGTGGATCATAGAGGCACGCTCTCTGGCCTTCACCGCATCAAGCTCTTCCTTACTGACCGGCTCATTCTTGAGTCTTTCGATCTCGGCGAGCATGGCCTTCTCGACTTCATCGTTGGTTTTGCCGGGCGCCGTGAAGGCATAGAACAGGAATAGGTTCGGATACTTGTTGCCCGGGAAGCCCTCCTGACCGGCGGCGGCGACGGCAAGCTTCTTGTCCTGAACCAGCGAGCGATAGAGTCGTGAAGAGCGGCCGTCACTCAGAATGCTGCCGATCGCTTCGTAAACCGCGTTCTCGGGATCTGTGCTTGCCGGCTTGTGGTAGCCCATCACCAGGACGCGCTGAGCATTGAGATGCAGGGTCACGCGGCGCTCGCCCGGTTGCGGCGGCTCCGTGGTTCGTACAATGTCCGGCTTCTCGGCCGTTGGCAGGCGACCGAAGTACATTTCAGCCAACCGCTTCATCTCTTTCGGATCCACATCGCCCACGATGACGGCTGTCGTGTTTGCAGGTATGTAGTATTTCTTGAAGAACTCGAGAGCGTCCTGCCGAGTGTAGTTTTCGATGTCGCTGGCGTGCCCGACACCCGGATTCCCATAAGGGTGGGCCTTGTAGGCAACTGCAAGGAACTCTTCAACGGCTTTGCCGATGGGGTTCGACTCGGTACGCATGCGGCGTTCTTCCCGGACTACGTCGCGCTCCTTGAAGAATTCGCGATACACGGGGTCGCGGAAACGCTCCGACTCCAGGAAGAACCACAGCTCGGCCGAGTTCGAAGGCAGGCTGAAGAAATAATCGGTCTTGTCCATGGCCGTCGACGCGTTCAGGCCACGGCCACCAGCCTCTTCGATGGCACGCCCAAACTCGTTCGGTTCGACAAACTGCATCGCCGCCTCTTGAGCGGCTTTGAAGTCGGCCTCGAGCTTCTTCAGCTTTTCGGGATCAGCCTTTGCGCCCTTGTCTCTTTCGGCACGCAGCTCATAGAACAGCTTGTCGACGTGCTCAATCGAGTTCTTTTCCTCGGCGTAGTTCTTACTACCGATGGTGGAGGTGCCCTTAAAGGCCATGTGCTCCATCATGTGAGCGATCCCGGTCTTCCCTGCGGGCTCCTGGACCGTTCCGGCGTCCACATAGATATAGAAGGACGCCACAGGCGCCTGGTGCCGCTCAAGAACGATGAACTTCATTCCGTTCTTTAGCGTGAACTCTGAGATTCGTTTCTGGACTTCCTGGAAGGACTCCTGCGAAAAGGCCGGAGCGACAGAAAGGACCAGAGCCGCGACGAGGGAAAGGACTCGATGCATAGGCTGCTTACCTGTGAAGAGAGTGAGGTTCCCCGACGACAGGGCCGGAGACGCTGTTAAACAAGTATAACGACGCAAGCTATTTACTAGGGAACCTAATCTTTGGACGAACGGAAGGCTGGCTCGTTCCGTTCGAGAGCGAAAGTTAGCGATCCTGGACGCCGTAAGTGCCGATTTCGATGGTGTGTCCATCTGGATCCTGGAAGAAGATCTGGGGCCAGCCCCGCTCGGGTATAGCCTTTCGAATGTATGGGATACCGTGCTCTCGAAGGCGCGCTTCCATGGCATTGATGTCGTCAACCGAAAACGCGGCGTGGCGCGATTGTGTGTTGATGCCGGTCGAGCGGTCCGCCGTGTCGAGATCCTCGATGAGGTGGATCTGCACCCCCGGCAGATAGAGCCAGGAGCCGCGGAAGGAGAAAGGCGGCCGGGAGATCTCACGACCGCCCATCACCTCGACCCAGAAGCGGGTCGCTTCTTCGAGCCGCCTCGTCGGGCGCGCGATGTGGTTGATTGCTCGGATTTCGAGGGGTTGGGCCATGGTTTTCGATTGTACTGAAGACGAAAACAAAAAGCCCGGAGCAGAGAGTGCGTCCGGGCTTACGTTTGCGATTCGTTGGAGCGGCTTAGCTGTTTTCGTCCTGATCCTGGCCTTCGCGCATGGCCTTGAGCCGTTCTTCACGGCGCTTGGCGCGTTCGGCGGCGCGCTTGACCAGTTCCGAGCCGACGAGCTCAAGCATGGCCTGCTCGGCCCCATCACCCTTGCGGTACCCAAGACGAACGATGCGGGTATAGCCACCGTTGCGCTGATTGAAGCGGGCGCCCAGCTTGTCGAACAGCTTCTGAACCGACTCGGGAGTCTGCAGGTAGGAGGCAGCCTGACGGCGGGCGTGCAGGGTGTCCTCTTTGGCCAGCGTGATCATTTTCTCCACCAGCGGACGAGCAGCCTTGGCCTTCGCCGGAGTGGTGATGATGCGCTCCTGTTCGATGACCGAAGTCACCAGGTTGCGTAGCAGCGCCCGGCGATGCGAAGCGTCACGGCCGAGCTTGAAGCCGGCGTTCAGGTGTCTCATTCCTCTGCTCCTCCGAACTGCTCGTCACCGCCCAGGTCCGGAGTCACAGCCGACGGCGGCGGTCCGATGAGGCGGCCCTGAGCGTCGAACTTCATGCCGAAGCCGAGGCCCAGGTTTCCGAGAATCTCGCGAATTTCGTTCAGCGACTTGCGACCGAAGTTCTTGGTGCGGAGCATCTCCGCTTCCGTCTTCTGGACGAGGTCGCCGATCGTCTGAATGTTGGCGTTCTTCAGACAGTTGTAGGAACGAACGCTGAGCTCGAGCTCGTCGACCGAGCGGTTCAGCACTTCGTTCATCTGATTCATGCCGCGCTCTGCCGGTTCTTCCGCCGTTTCCGGAACCTCTTCGAAGTTGATGAAGATCGACATGTGATCCTTCAACAGTTTCGCGGCCTGGCCGATGGAGTCCTGGGGGCTGATCGCACCGTTGGTCCAGACTTCTATGGTGAGCTTGTCGTAATCGGTCATCTGGCCGAGACGAGCGGCTTCCACCGTGTAGTTCACCTTGCGGACGGGCGAGTGCACCGAATCGATCGGGATGTAGCCGAGGGGCAGGTCTTCGTCGAAGTTGCGGTCGGCGTTGACGTAGCCACGGCCTTGCTTGAGACGCATCTCGATGTTGAGACGGCCGCCTTCGCCGACGGTGGCGATGTGCATGTTGCGATCGAGCACTTCGACGTCCGCATCGGTCTCGATCTGACCACTGACGACTTCGCCGGGCTGCTCGACGCGGAGCCGAACGGTACGCATGCCTTCGGACATCATCTTGAACGGTACCTGCTTGAGGTTCAGGATGATATCGGTGGCGTCTTCAACGACGCCGGGGATGGGGCTGAACTCATGGGCCACGCCCTCGATGCGCACGGCGGTAATGGCCGCGCCTTCAATCGAGCTGAGCAGCACACGGCGCAGGCCGTTACCAATGGTCGTGCCGAAGCCGCGCTCAAACGGCTGCGCGGTGAATTGGCCGAAGCGCTCCGTGAGCGTTTCGGTATTGGCGACTAGACGCTTGGGTTTCTGGAATCCTTTAAACATGCAATTTCCTCAAGCAGCCAGGCGGTGGAATATACCGCACGCCCGCTGCGAATGCTGCTTACTTACTTTGAATACAATTCAACAATCAACTGTTCGTTGAGCTGGATCTGAACTAATTCTTCACGCTTGGGCTGAGTCAGAACGCGTCCCTTCAGGTTGTCGCGATCGATCTCCAGCCAGTTGGGGGCCGGCGAGTGAGCTGTAGCGTCTCGAGCGCCGAGGATGGTCGGGTTCTGTTTGCTGCCCTCGCGAACTTCGATCGAGTCGCCGGGGCGAACCTGGAACGAGGGGATGTTCACCTTGCGGCCGTTGACCTGGAAGTGTCCGTGGCGGACGAGCTGGCGAGCCTGGGCGCGGCTGGTGCCAAGACCCATGCGGTAGACAACGTTGTCCAACCGCTTCTCGAGCATGCCCAGAAGGTTCTCGCCGGTGATGCCCGGCATACGGACGGCCTTTTCAAACAGATTCCGGAACTGACCTTCGAGGAGCCGGTAGTAGCGGCGGGTTTTCTGCTTCTCGCGCAACTGCAGACCGTAGCCTACGATCTTCTTTGCTTTCTTGTCCTTGCCATGCTGCCCAGGAACGAAATTCCGGCGCTCGATGGCACATTTCTCGGTGTGACAGCGCTCTCCTTTCAGGAAGAGCTTCATGCCCTCGCGCCGGCACAACCGGCAAACGGGACCTTTATAACGAGCCAAATCTAGCCTCCAAATGACCTAGTCTTACTTTGCTCAGGTGCAGTTTACGGACGATTGGCAAGTCCTTCTTCCTGCTTTCGACAGTTCCAGGCTGCCCTGCGCAGCCCACACATCATCCATTTGATGCAGCAATCAGACGCGGCGACGCTTGGGAGGACGGCATCCGTTGTGCGGGATGGGCGTCACGTCCTTGATGGAGCGTACTTCGATACCGGCTGTCGCGAGCGCGCGGACTGCCGATTCACGTCCGGCGCCAGGACCGGCAACCTGCACTTCCACCACGCGCATACCGGCGTCCTTGGCGCGGTTGGCTGCCGTGAGCGAGGCCTGCTGAGCTGCGAACGGCGTGCCCTTGCGGGATCCGCGGAAGCCGAGGGAGCCGGAGCTCGACCAGGCGATCACGTTCCCGATGGGGTCCGTAAAGGTCACGATCGTGTTGTTGAACGTGGCCTGCACATGCACCAGACCCACTGGCACATTCTTCTTTTCTTTCTTTTTAAAAGCCTTCTTCTTAGTGTTCTTTGCGGGTGCCTTGGCCATGTCTTACTTACCGGTCGCCTTCTTCTTGTTAGCCACGGTGCCCTTGCGCGGGCCCTTGCGAGTGCGTGCGTTGGTATGGGTGCGCTGACCGCGAGCCGGGAGCCCGCGACGATGACGGAGACCGCGGTAGGATCCCATCTCCATCAGGCGCTTGATGTTGAGCGAGATCTCCTTGCGAAGGTCGCCCTCGACCGAGCCTTCCTGTTCGAGCAGGATACGAACGTTGTTGACTTCCTCTTCCGTCAGTTCACCGATCTTCTTGTTGAAGTCGATTCCGCAGCGATAAAGAATGGACTTGGCACGGGTGCGTCCGATGCCATAGATATAGGTCAGGCCGACCTCAGCTCTTTTCTTCGGCGGTAAATCCACGCCTGCAATACGCGCCATAAACTCTTATTATCTCCCAGCTTACCCTTGCCGCTGCTTATGCTTCGGATTGGTGCAGATGACGCGCACGACGCCGAAGCGGTGGATCACCTTGCACTTGTCACACATTTTCTTGACGGATGCCCGTACTTTCATGTCTTCCTCGCGAGCTTCGTAATTCGCCCTCGTGTCCGATCGAGGGGCGAGAGCTTCACCATTACTCGATCGCCCGGCCGCAGCCGGACAAAATTGTTCTCAGCGGCCCCCGCGCCATGCGCGATCACTTCCTGCTGATTGCTCAGCAGCAGCCGGTACGCGGCTCGCGGAAGCAACTCCACCACCTCGGCTTCTAACTCACCCGAGGCTTCGTCCTCTGGTCTCACGGCCGCGTCAGGACCCAGGGTCCATTTTCGGTCACGGCCACACAATGCTCAAAGTGAGCCGAATAGGAGCCGTCGCGCGTCACCGCGGTCCACTTGTCGGCGAGCACCTGCGCATCGGCCTTTCCGGCATTTACCATCGGCTCAATCGCGAGCACCATGCCCTCTTTGAGCCGCGGATTTTCATTCCGCCGGTCCACGTAGTTCGGGATCTGCGGTTCCTCGTGCAGCGAGGTGCCGATCCCGTGGCCCACATACTCCCGGACGATCGAGAAGCCGTTCGAGGTCACATGCTTCTCCACCGTCCCGCAAATATCAAACAACCGGTTGCCCG
>DASQVJ010000009.1:0-7096 GCA_035640835.1 Bryobacteraceae bacterium | reverse complement strand
GCAAGAGAAACATGGTGTGCCATTGGTCACGCTGCACGTGTCACCTGCAACCTTCCTGTCTGCCAAGCTGCCGCCCATACACAAGCCGTTTCCCATCCCGCTTTGGATTCCTTATTCGGTCAGGTCGGGATTGTTCTGGGCGCTCGAACGAGGTGTGCTGGACCCCATTCTCGGTCCCGACATCAACCGGCTGCGGTCTGACCTGGGCCTTGCACCGGTAACCCGCATCTACGGGCGATGGATCCATTCTCCACAGGGCGTTTTAGGGCTCTTCCCCGACTGGTTCGCGCCGGCACAAACAGATTGGCCCCCCAATGTTTCACTGACCGGGTTCCCCCTCTTCGATGAAGGAAACCTTCGAAGCATGGATCCCGAAACGGAAGAGTTCCTGGCAAAAGGTCTCCCGCCGGTCGTATTCACAGTCGGTTCTACTTGTGTCGATGAAGCAGCTTATTATGCAGCCGCAGCCAGTGCTATAAAGGCACTCCGGCTTCGGGCGATCTTCCTCACAAGTCGCGAGCTACAGCCGCTGGGCCCGGATATTTTGGTTCGCTCGTACGTGCCACTTAGCCGATTGCTTTCGCGCGCGAGGGCTATCGTGCACCACGGAGGAACCGGGACGGTATCGCAAGCTCTTGCGGCAGGAATACCACAACTGATTACTCCCTTTGTTTATGACCAATTCGACAACGCCGTACGCCTCGAGCGTCTTGGCTGCGGTATTCAGCTCAATTCAGGAACGCTTGCCCGAAATATGTTGCCCGGTTTGCAGCGACTCTTGGAGAGTGTAGAGATACAACAGAATTGCACCGCGCTCCGCTCGAAAGTGGATCCTGGACCATCAGCTTGTCGAAAGGCGCTTTCCGTGGTTGAAGAGGTTGCCTCGCAAGCAATGAGCACGAGGCGTTTGGCGGAAAGATGAAAACATTTTTTCGAGGTTTTGCTGTTTGCGCATGGTGGTTAATCTGTCTCTTCGGCAGTGCCGGACAACTTACATGGACTCGCGGATGGATCTGTACTGTTCTGTATCTCGGCGCTTTGCTTACGTGTAGAGCAGTGCTCAAGAAGCGAAATCCAGGCCTACTGGAGCAGCGTGAAACAGCGATACGCAACGACACGAAATCATTTGACAAGATTTTCTTGCGTCTCTTCCTGCCTCTCACAATCGTTCAACCTGTAGTTGCCGGTCTGGACGCGAGATTCAATTCGGCCCCTCTGCCGTTTTGGACAGTGTATCCGGCAATTATCCAATTCATTGTCTCTGCTGCGCTGATCACCTGGGCCCTGGTTGAGAATCCTCATGCCGAGAGCAGCGTGCGAATTCAAAATGATCGCGGGCATACGGTCGTTGCCTCTGGGCCGTATCGTTTTGTACGGCACCCGATGTATGTGGGATTAGTCCAGTTGCATCAATCTATGGCGGTCATTCTGGGTTCGACGTGGACGATCGCTCTCGCCGGACTGATTACAATCCTGTTCCTATGGCGCACCGCTCTGGAGGACCAAACGCTTCGTCGGGAACTACCGGGATATGAGGAATACACGACAGTTACGCGCTATCGCGTAATGCCGGGAATCTGGTAAGCCCTGAAGCCACTCACGCCGATGCCGCTGACCAGCTAGACTGACCCTGAGTTGTCACGCGGCTCCCGGCAACCGTCTTCTCCACCTCAATCCGAGCCGGCATCTGGTCCGCGAGGCCCGCCACGTGCGTGATGATCCCAATCAGCCGGTCTCCCGACTGCAGCATCATCAGCGCGTCCGCCACTGTCGACAGGGTCTCGGTGTCAAGCGTCGAAAAGCCCTCATCCAGAAATAGCGATTCCAGCACCACCCGCCCCGACTCCGAGTTCAACTGCGCGATCCCCTCCGCCAGCGCAAGAGCCAGCGCCAGCGAAGCCAGAAACGACTCCCCGCCGCTCAGCGTCGATACGGACCGCTCCTCGCCCCCGTGCCACGCGTCCCGAACCAGGAACTCCTTATCGCGGAAGCCGAACTCATACCGATCCGCCGAGAGTGTCCGCAGATGCTTCGAGCCCTCCGAGCCCAGCCGGTCGAGTGCCGCATCCAAAAGGAATTGCTGAAAATTGCCCGCATTCAGCCACTGCGCCAGATCCTTGTACTCCGACGCCTCCCGCTGATGCACCGCAATTTCGGTCCGCAACTGGTGATTGCGCGCGAGTTTCTCCTCGAGGCGTGCAATCTCCGCCTGCAGCTGGCCTATCTGCTGACGCACCGTGTCGAGCGCACCCCGGGTCTCCGTCTGCCGCCGCCGGATCCAGTCCGACTCGCTCTCACCGGCCGCAATCTCCGGAAACTGTTTGTGGATTTTCGCCGCGGCCTTGTCGATCTGCTTCCGCAGCGACTCCACCTTAGCCTGCGCCTCGCCGATTTGCTTGCCCAGCGACTCCGCTTCAGCCTGCAGCGAGACGACTAGCTTGTCGTTCTCTCCCAGCT
Source organism: Bryobacteraceae bacterium (assembly GCA_035640835.1). Taxonomy (GTDB): domain Bacteria; phylum Acidobacteriota; class Terriglobia; order Bryobacterales; family Bryobacteraceae; genus DASQVJ01. The sequence continues at coordinate 4,639 of DASQVJ010000009.1, read as the reverse complement.
TGCCGCGAGCCTCTTCCAACGACCGCATCAGCTCATCCCGGCGTCGTTTCGCGGAATCCAGCTCGCCCAGCCGCGTCTTCACCGCAGTGGCATCGTGAGCCCCCGCCGGCAGCGCCTTGAGCTGCTTCCGCAACTCCTCGACCCGAGCCTCGCCCGCTGCCAGGTCGCGCCCAGCCCGCTCGGCATCAGTCCGAGCCTTATCCAGCTTCTTCCGCGCCGTCTCCTCCGCAGCCGTCCGCTTGTCCATCGCCTTACGCGCTGCAACAAGCTTCTTCGCGTCTACGACCGGAGGTGCCGTGGTTACCGTCTGCTCGCACACCGGACACACGCAGCCGGGCTTCAGCTCGCTTCGAAACGCAGTGACGCGATCCATCGCATGCAGCTGCTCGTACGCCTCCCGCGCCGCATTCAGCGCCTCCGTCTCTGCAGCAGCAGCCGCCACAACTTCATCGAACGCCGCCTTCGCCTGCTCAGCCCGCGCCCGAAGGTCCGCACTCGCCGCCTCCGCCGCGGCCAGATCCACGACGTACCGCTCCCGCTGCAACAGCCCCGGCAGGACACCCGTGAGTTGCAGATGCTCATCGGCGTCGTACGCCACGGCGTTCACCTGGCCTTGCAGCTCCTCCAGCGACCGCCGCAGCACCTCCGACTCCTCGGCCGCGGAAGCGCGCTTGCGGCCAGTCTCGGCCGCACGCTTCCCAATCTCCAGCACCGACGACTCGCTCGACCCAAGATCCTTCCGCAAATGCCCGAGTTCCACCGCGTCGTCATACACGGTCTCAAGCTTCTTCAGCGATGCCCCCAGCGCTTTCTCCTGTTGCCGCGCAGCCTCCAGCAGCTTCTGCCGTTCCGCCAACGCCTCGGCCGAAACCGAATCGTCGATCTCGAGACCCTTCTGCGCCGCGAGCGCCGCCTCCATGCGGGCCTTCTCATTCGCCGACTGCATCATGCGCTGATACACGCTGATGTCCAGCAGTTCCGACAAGACGGCGCGCCGCTCCTCCGCCTTGCCCCGCAGAAACACATCGAATTGACCCTGCGGCAGCACGACGGCTTTGTTGAAGCCATCGAAGTCCAACCCGACAAGCCGGCGGATCTGTTCGTCAAATTCCCGAACATTTCCGGTAATTGGCTCCCATTCGCCGCCATCAGGCATGTATTCCAGCCGCACTGTGGCCGGAGCCGAGCCCTTCAGTCGCCGCAGCACCCGATATTCGTTCTCCCCCGCCCGGAACCGCAGCAGCACTTCCATGCTCATCGCGCCCTGGCTGACCAGCTCACGGCCTGCCTTGCCCAGCCGCGCTGTTTTTCCATACAGCGCCCAAGTCATCGCATCCAGCAGAGACGTCTTGCCCGCGCCCGTCTGCCCGGTAATGGCAAACAGCCCGAGCCGGGAAAAGTCGACGGCCACGCGCTCGCGAAACGAAGTGAAGCCGCTAATCTCGAGCGAGATCGGTCTCATTGCGAGCCTCCCTGTACAGCGCTTCGAACTTCGCCAGAATCTCGGGCGACGCCGCCGTGTCCTTCTGCTCCCGCAGGAACAGCTCGAACAGCTTGCGCGGCTCCACCGGACGTGCCGCCGCAGCGGCCGCCTTCTCGCGTGCTTCGTTGGTCCGCTGCTCCACCACCAGCGCATTCGGCAGGATCTCGCATACCTGCTGCGCGAGCCCTGAAACGTGCGTGCTCGATTCCACCACCACCTGCAGCCAGTCGTCCCCGCACTCATCCACCTTCGCCGCAAGCCCGTCCAAGCGGCACACGACGCGCCGCAGCCGCCGCCCACCCGTAAGTGACAGAGATCGCAGGTCGGCAGGCTTGCCCGCCTTCACGTCCACGAGCGTGACGGTCTTCTCCTGCCCAGCCTCGCCGAAATCCATCTGCAGCGGCGACCCGGCATAGACCCGGGGCGTTCCGTGCAACCGCTGCGGCTTGTGAAGGTGACCTAGCGCCGCATACTGCACGTTCGGCAGCCGCGCCGGACTCACTGCCAGCGGCTTCGCCACATGTACCTGCTTCTCGCTCCCACTCACCTCCGCATCGTGCACATAGAGGTGCGCCAGCAGCACGCTCACCGTATCCACCGGCATCGACGCCACCAGCACCTCACACATCCGCGCCACCTGCTCGGAGTACGTTGCGTACCACTCGTCCTCCGGATTTCGCGTCTGCCCGATGTCGATCACGCGATGCTCGGGCACCCACGGCAGCACCGCGATATGTGCCCGCTCGTTGCCGCGCCCGCGGAGCTCGATCACACCACCGTTCGATGGCCCGCAGGGCTCCGGCCGCACGTAGATACGCAGAGGATCGCCGAGGTTCCGCAATGCCGCCAGCCGCTTCGGGTGATCGTGATTTCCGCCGATAACGACTGTCGCAATCCCCGAGCCCGCAATCTCAGCAAGCGTGTCGCAAACCAATCGCTCCGCCTCCGCGGAAGGCGTGAACGAGTCGTACACATCGCCCGCCACCAGCACGCAGTCGACCTGCTCCCGCCGCGCGATATCGACGATTTCGCGCAGCACCTGCTCATGCTCACTCAGCCGCGACCGGCCGAAGAGCGTCTTGCCTACATGCCAGTCGCCGGTATGCAAAATTCTCATCGTTTCCTGTCGAACCTCGCAAACGGGTCGGCCGCCACCGCCGCCGTCACCTTCGCCTCGGAGGGCCGGGTCGCCCACGCCGGGAACGGGAACTGGATGAGAAGCGGAATCGGAATCTCCGGCTGCGACACGATCATCGTCCCCGGCTTCAGAATCCCCGACCTGGCCCGCGTCGCCGCCGGAAGAAACCCATACTCGCCATATTGCGCCTCGGCGGTGTCGAGCCTTCCCACGACGCGGAACGACGAGTTCGCGACGACGCGCCGCTCGATCTGGCTCGCCGTCTGCTGCGCCCCGATCAGGATCACGCCCAGACTCCGGCCACGTTCGGCCATGTCCAGAATCACATCCTTGATGGGGCTCCACCCTTCACGCGGGGCATACTTGTTGAGCTCATCCAGCACGACGAAGATAAGCGGTCGAGCCGATCCGCTCTTTTCCTTGTCCTCGAACATGCGCTTCAGCGTCACGCCGATCACGAAGCGCTTCGCGCGGTCATGCAGGTTGTGGATGTCCACGACGGTGACCTGCTTGCGCTTCCAATCGATGCGCTGCCGCGCCGGATCCTCCACGCGTCCCCGGATCAGATGACCCACGCGCGCCGCGGCTGCCTCAAGTCGTCGCAGAAACGCCATCACCGTCCCCTGAGCTGTCGCGCCGAACCCGCCGGATATCAGCGCCTCGATATACTGCTTCAACTCGTCGAACGACTCGCACTGCCACGCATTCTGGTCGCGCGCGAGCACGTTCTCCACGCGGTCGATCACCGCGCCAAGATGGCTCGACTCGTCGTCGGCATCGGCGAACAGGAAACGCAGGTAGCGCTCGCGACAGAACTCTTCCACAGTCCAGCAGTACGCCGTCACGCCTTCGCTCCGCGAGCCCGTATCGGCAATCAGCACTTCTTCGCCACGACGCACCGGAGCATATAGACTCACGCTGTCGAACGGCTGCACCGGCAAATCGAGCGTCGCGTACAACTCGCGCTGCTCGGGTTGCAGATTCGCGTTCTCGCGATCGAGGAACAACAGATCCTCGCCCTTCACGTTAAAGATCAGCGCGTGTGTGTTGGCCTTCTCGGCCCCGGCTAGCAAACCCTGCCGGTGGAAGATGCCGTATAGCAGGAACGACGCATACGTTGTTTTGGTCGCCACTCCCGAGATGCCCGAAATGTTCACGTGCGCGCCGCGGTTGCCGTTCAGAAAGTCGAAGTTGCCCCACACCACCTGCCGGTCCCGCGACACGCCGAGCACGAACCGTTCCTTCATCGAATCGAAGAACAGCGCCTGATCTCGCAGCGCTCCTTCCGCGCTCACCACCGGATCGCCCGGGAGCGGCGGGACGAAGATCTCCGGCTCCACGCGGGTCACCATGACGTGCGCCTTCACCGCGTGGTTCAGCGGTAGCACGCCGCGGTGAGCGAGGAACACATCGCTCTCGAGCCGGGCGCCCTCATGCCGAGCGACAACCGTATCGACGACGCCATAGATGTCCACCTGGCGTCCGTCCGGCAGCTGCCGCTGCACCGCGACCACGTCATCGAGCTGCACCACCTGATCCTCCGGCACCGCGAGCCAGTAATCGAGCGGCTGCGCATCCGCCGTTCCGAGGACCTTCCCGACTTCCTCCATCCTTGTAGTTCCACCCCTTCCGCAACTACCTGTTCAATCGCTCTACGGACCAACACCGCATCCCCGAGACGGCGCCGCAACTCCGTTTCAAGCGCCCCGATCGGCAGCAGATTCTGGGGCGCGCGCGGATCTCTCACCGCGCTCGAGGCATAGTGTGGCAGCGCCTGTGCCGCAAAAGACGCAATCTCGACGGCGGCTTCGATCCCTAAGGGCGCCCGCACTTCGAGCCTCACGATCCCGGACATCGCATGTTCGATCGCTCGTCGTGGCGCGAGCCGTTGGAACCACGAGTAGCGATCATACTTACCATCGCGGATCGCAAAGACAGGCGTGCGCTCCGCCGGCTGGAGCCTTCCCACGAGTGCCATATGCTCTGCATCCAGATACGTGAGAAAGATGCGCTTGACC
>DASQVJ010000008.1:0-9194 GCA_035640835.1 Bryobacteraceae bacterium | reverse complement strand
AATGGACGCCCGCCGATATTTGCCATAGGCTTCGGAACGTCTCCGATAACACTTCGAAGCCGCAGACCCGCGCCGCCGCAGAGCACGATGGCATCCGGCCGTTCAGGCGTACACAGCATCCCGTTCCTCAATCAGCGATTTATCGAACTGCTCTTCTGGCTCGTAGACTACGATGTGGCTACCCCGGCTGGAGAACGAGAACGGAACACATAGCAGGTTCTTCAGCCTTCGTCGGAGGGCGTGGCGTTGCTCTGGCGGCACGAAGAACAGCATGAAACCGCCACCACCCGCTCCCAGCAGTTTGCCGCCCAGTGCTCCGCAATCCAGCCCGGCCTGGTAGATTTCGTCAATATCCACGTTGCTGATCTTGCGGGTTAGAGATCGCTTAATTCGCCAGCCTTCGTCGAGCAGCCGCCCGAAGTCGTTCAAAGGCCGGCTCGGATTCGTAAGAACGGCCTCCGCCTCCTCGACCAGCGTTAACATTGCGCGCAGTTCATTGGTTCGTTGCGGAGTGAGTGCGATCTGTTCCTGCGCGATTTCGGATGCTGTCCGGGAGAAACCGGTGAAGTATAGAGCGAGGTGCTGCTCTAACTCCGCTAGTCGATTATTCGGAGCTATCACGCGCTTGATCTCAATTTCCCCATCCTGGCGGAAATTGATCCGATTGAAGCCCCCATATGCGGCGCTGACCTGGTCCTGTGCGCCGACAGCTTCTCGAAGCAGGTTCTGTTCCACGTGTATTGCATCGAAAGCGAGGGCGTGTTTATCACGCATCCGCTCCTGGAGCGCATACAGCCCAAGTAGAAGCCCGACCGTGAACGAAGAACTCGTTCCCAAGCCAGTACGGGCAGGCAAGTCAGCCACGTGGTGGATTTCCACTCCCTCGTTTATACGCAGATACTCCAGGCACCCGCGCACCGCCGCATGCTCGATCGCATCGTTCCGCCTGACGTTCTCAACTTTTGAATACGATATTCGGCTAAGGTAATCGAAGAACGGTGGACAATATCGGCAACTTATGTAACAGCACTTGTTGATGGTCGTGGAAAGTACCGCGCCACCGTGCTGGCGATACCAAACAGGATAGTCGGTCCCGCCACCAAAAAACGAGATGCGAAATGGAGTTCGCGTGATAACCATGTGAGATATCCTTCCAGGTCAGAACCTTACCGGTATCTGTGGTCCGATCATTCCGCCGGGAGCGGTGCCCCTGTTCTCGAGTGCGAAGAGTGCTTTGTCCCAGGACCGCAACATCGCCCATCGCAGACGCGGCAGGAATGAGCGGGCGCGCGCCGCCATATTCCACCCGCACAACTGCTTGATCCAGGCGTATTTCCAGGACAGGCTAGGTTCGCTGAGATCGCCGCCAAGCGAGTGTGCTAATTCCCGTGCACGCTGCACGATGTCGGGCCTCCCGGGGTAGAAGACCAAGAGCCAATTCTGCAGGTATTGAATACACGCGCGCCGCACCCGCTCACTGTCCTCGAGCAATCTCAGGTAAGAAATGTGCAGCTCCATGGAGCGCCAGTGAGCGTCCTTCTTGCGAGCGGAGTCGCCAATGTAACTTAAGCTGCCGGCCCCGGATTGACGATAGTAAACTCTCGACTCCGGAACGAATCGGACACCCTCGCTGGCGAGCAGCACTCGGCAGAAATATTCGCCATCATCATCGCCCAACATTTGCGTGTTCCAAGGACCAGCAGCTTCTGTCAATTCCCGGCTCACAAGCCATGTTGCCGTCTGCATGTGCAGATTTTGCCCCATCTTCCGTATGAGCCATTCCAGGGGCGACAAATCGCGCCACAATGGTGTGGGGACGAATCTGGCTTGGCGAGGACGATACATAAAATATCCCCAAGCGGAAGAAAGAAGGATTCGATTGGAACAATTACCAAGCGCTTCCAGCTGATTGGAGATCTTGTCGGGTGCTAACAGGTCGTCTGCGTCTAACCATTGGATATATTCTCCCCGGCTTTCGGAAAACGCTTTGTTCCTTGCCGCAGCGGCGCCCTGGTTCTTCTGCGTAAACACGCGAACCGACTCTGATTCAAACTGTCTCGCAATGGTGAGTGTTCGATCGACGGACCCGTCATCGACAACTATGATTTCCTTTGGATCCCAGGTTTGTGCCAGCGCTGAACGGAGAGTATCCCCCAACCACTCCTCAGCGTTGAAGGCGGGGATTAAGATTGAGACTAAAGGTTTCATAACGACTGCCCATTGAGTAACTGCACGTACACACCACGCGTCTCTGCGCCAATAACGTCCCATGACTGACGCGTCTCGGCGTATTGCCGTATAAACTGACGCCGCTCGGCCAGTGACTTAAACAGCGGGCTATCGAAGTATTTGTTGATGGTTCTCGCGAGATCCCCGGCATCGCACGGACGGCATAAAAATCCTGTTTGGCCCTCCACAATGTCTAGCCGGAAGCTTCCTACGTCGCTCGCGATTACAGGTAGACCGAAGCGATACGCCAGAAATAGTACGCCGCTCTGGAAAATGCTTGTGTATGGCAGTACAGCGACATCGGCCGCTTTGAAGTAGACTTCCGTATCTTCGTCGGGGATGAATTCGAGGCGTGCGGTGACTTGTTCGCGCAAGGCCTCGGAACGGATAGCGTCCCGGATGTTCGTCGTATACTTTTCTGAGTCACCCTTCGGCTCTCCCGCAATAACGAGTCGGCAGTCTCGATGGCGTAGAACTTGCTTAAAGGCAGAAAGCAAAATATCAAGGCCTTTGTAGGGAGCTATCCGACCATAGAACAGGACCACTTGTTCGTGTTCTTTGATCGCCAATCGCTCCCTCGCCTGGAACCGCGTGAGAGTCGTATCAGGAACCGAGTTATTGATACCAAACGGAATTACCGTTATGACCCGCTCAGAGACAGCGAACTCTCTGGCTAACTCAGCCTTCATGAGATCGGTGTGAACGAAAACATGATCGACGAGGTGGTATTGCAGTCGTAACGTAATACGATTCAGAAGCGAATCCGTCTGGTCGCGCTTTCCGGAGTTCACATTGTGCGCTGTGAAGACCAGCCGTTTGCCCATCGCCCTGCAGTACAGAAGCAACAACGTGCGATCCAAAAGCCAGAGCTTGTTGTTCCAGAGTATATGGAACACCCGAGGCTCGGCAGTCGCGACATACCGGAGTAGACGCCAGTAGTATGCCAGCACATTCCATGCTCGTGTTGCATGGCTGAGAGTTGCTGTAGCACTCCGCTGTAAATTCAAAAACCTGAGTTGCGGAAGCGAGTGCATTTCCGGCCTGTCGAGCAAGTCACTGCCGATGACGTCTAGCTGGATTCCCTTGGAAGCGAGTGCCATGGTGAGTCCGAAAACGTATGGCGGATCAATGCCTCCGGTGAGAATGGCGACTGACAGGTCCGTGCGCTCTTCCGGTGTGGCTAGACAAGCGGAGGTGGTTGTTTGGGTCATGCGACCGAGGGACGAATGGAAAATCGAATAGATTGATTCAGATCATCCGCAGGACCGTAGTCCCCCGCGATTGCCAATTTGAACCTGGCGCTTCTGCTTGGTTGCTTCGACAATTTCACCCAGCTTGCCGTAAAGGTCGAGCTTGCGAGCAAACCGAGTCGGACGTGCAATCGCAAGCAGCCATTTTATGGTGCACACCGCGAGATCACGGAACAGATACAACGGTACGCGGACCAAAGACACGGCATTTGGTCTCGGCCCATGTTGGCGCATATCAGAGCGGCCTTTGTTGTATGCCCACGTCAAGAAGTAGTCTTTACACAGGCGATCAGCAGGAACAGGGTGATAGACGATTGCCGAGGGTTCATAGTGAATCAGCTCACCGCCTCTTAACAGCCGTTGTCCAAACTCCGTGTCCTCGTTGCTCATCATGCCTTTGGCACACCGACCGAGATCGGTCCGGAAATAGCCGTACTTCTCGAACATTTCTCTTCTGAAAGCCATGTTCGCGCCGAACGGCGCCTCGTCCATCTGACCGGGTTGTAACCCACGATCGAGAATTGTGAGTGGTGCCAGAGAGTACCCGCATTCAACTGACAGCCACTCGGGCGGAGAGAATCCTTTGTCCGGCAGAATTCTTCCGCCAGCCCCGGAAGCACAACGTGCTCGCAAAGAAGCCGTGAGGTTCTGGAGCCAATCTGGCGGTACTACAACGTCGTCGTCCGTGAAAACAACGATGCTCCCCTTTGCCGCGCGAATCCCCGAATTGCGCGCGTTTGATAACCCGGGCTGGGGCTCAAAGTGATACCTGAAACGACTGGGATACTGGATACAAAATGCTTCGATGGCGCTGCGTGTTTCGTCGTTCGAATTGTTGTCCACCACAACAACTTCCCAACTGATCGACTGTGGAAGTATCTGCGTAGCTACGCTGGCCAAGGCGCGCGATAATAGGCTGCATCGATTGTACGTGCACAACACAAGACTAATATCCATCGCAATGAATGGTCGCTGTATCTAGCGACCGGCCCACCTCGGCCAGGCTGTTTTGCAGTCGAATTGTTGAGAGTTGGCTCGCTTAGCTAGCGAGTGACTTGAGTACGATCAACATCGGTGCTGCTGAACGGAATGTTTGGATAATTCGGGCCAGCCTGCGGGCTTATTGCACATCGACAATCGGAGTTGATCCTGGTGACTGGTAGTGCCACCGAAACTTCCGGCATCTCACGTAAACCGCAGCGGTTCTGCCTATGTCGAGAATGCGGGCAAACAGTGGCTGCCGTTCCTCGGCCGCCTCTCGGTAAACTGTGAGCACCTGCCCAGCAATCGCGTCCAAAGAAAAGTGCTGGACGACGAATTGTCGAGAGAACTGCCCCAGGGAAGAGAATATCTCTCTATGCTCCGCGAAAGAACGTATGTGCGCGCAGAAGCGGCTATTGTTCGGATCGCCGTCGCCGATTCCATAGAAACCCCGGTGATAGATAGCCGATTCAGTTTCGGGTGTAAACGGCGTCGAAAATCCCTTCTCTCCTACAACTATCGTCGGCTTACAAAATGCCATTCCCCTTAACGCCGAAGTGCCCATTCCAACAACGATATCCGCCGCCGCATATGCGGGCCGCGGGTCAAAAAGTGCGCCTGCAAAAACAATGGCGTCCCGTCCCAGATCGTTATTGACCTCTTCAGCGCGTTGCTCGAGCTCCGTTCTTGCAGCTCCGTCACCAACGATCAAGAAGCGGAGCGGAAGAACGCGACCAAGTTGGTGGACAGCATCAATGGTCCGGAACAGACTCTCACTCTTGAGTGAGTGAACCAGCCGAGAGACGGTCAGAAGTGTAATGCTGTCCGGTGTGATGCCGTACTGTCTCATGAACGGCGCCGGGTCTACCGTTCCGGGTGCATTGACATTGACGTCAACCGGCGGGAGCAGGAGGTGAACGCGGCGATGACCCATTTCTTCGGCTTCCTCGGCGAGCTTTGGTGTTCCGAAAGTGATAGGGGGCCACGCGGGAAGATGATTGGCAACCTCCATCTTCATAATCGTGAAGACAATCGGGGTCGGTGTAAAGAACTGTGCTACATACGCATCGAAACAGGCCATCGGATCCCAAGCATGGATCACATCTGGACGTTCGTGCCGAATCACCTCACACAACGCTCGGACACGTGTCGGTGACGGATGTCCACCGGGAACTGGCGCTGGGATGAACCGTACTCCTTTCGCTTCGGTAAGTCTGACCATCGGTCCCGGAGCTGCGAAAATGGCGACATCGCAGCCGTAGGAAGTACGAAGGCTTGCCGCGAGTTCAATGGCATTAACCAGAGAGCCTCCGATGACGAGTTCGTCAAGGATGAACAGCAGCTTCATGCGCCAACGATGCAGGGCTTCTAGACCCGACTGAATACCTGCCGGAAGGAGCCAAGGGGTTTCATTTTTAACTTATCTGCCCAGAGCGTCGGCAGCTCTACGCATTGGACCGGGAATCCAATCAAACGCATGAGACCTGGCAAGGACACGGACAGCGTAACCGAGGCTGACGAGTACGGTTGTCAATCCCACAGCTAGAAATAGAGGGAAGGGCAGCATGAGTAGTGTAAAGAACAGGGCAAGAATCGCACCAAAAAGGACCAGACCCAATTTCGTGTTCTCGCGGGTCCAGCGGAAGCCAGTCAGACGCCGCACGAGTACATATATCAGCACTCCGTGGAACACGTAGGCTCCAAAAAATGCAATTCCAGCGCCGTCTAAGCCAATGGCCTCAATCAAAATCCAGGTGAGCCCCACATTGACGGTAGTCCATGCAAGCTCACTCCAAAAGAACAGGGATTGCTCTCCCTTTGCCAAGATGATAAAGCCCAAAGGCCAATTAATGGCGCGAAGTATACCGCCCAAGCTGATCCAACGTAGCAGCCCGACGGCAGCTTCAAATTCTGCTGTGTAGAAGAGCGTAATGACCACGGGCGCAAACGTAAGCGTGGCTAGAACTCCTGGCCCTCCCAATAGCATCCCTACTTGTGCCTGCTCGTTAACCATTCGATTGCATGCGATATGGTCCGCCGCCCTGGCAGTCAGGCGGGGATAGAAATCCGCTCCCATTGCTTGCAGCACGAAACCTATGTACAAGCCTCCGAGAGTCCATGAAGACTGATACAACCCTGTAGCATTCAGGCCGAGCTTGTGCACAATGATGATTCGTACGACGTATGCGCTCCCCATCATCATCAGACCGCTTGCCATGAAGGCAAATCCCAACTTCACCAGGGCTGCCGTCTCGTGCTTAAGTTGTGAATGCGTTAGTGTCGTAGCCCGGGTCTTTATCTTCCGGCTGTACCACCACGACGTCAGTATGGACATGGCGGCCACGCCGACAAGGGACGGTGCAACCCCTCTTTCTCGGAGAAAGTAGACGATCGGTATGCTAATGAGCACTCCGAAAACAGCGCCGAGCACACTAAGTTTGGCTAGGTCGGCAATTCGCCGCATGCCCTGGACGAGCGCGCCCTGAGCGGCAGATATCTCGCGAAACAGTACTGCTGCCGCTAATAGCGATATACCTGCTGCGTGTTCCGTATTGCCGAATGTAAGCGTGGAAATCTGGCGTGAGAACACAACCAGCACGCTCGCTCCCAACAGGCCCAGAATGACTGACACATGCCGGAGCACCGCGGCAGTTCGCGCCACGCGATCGGGATCACCTGAGCCAACGGCATCCGCGATCTGCCGAACGCCGCTACTGTTCACGCCTAGCCCGGCTACGCTCTGAGCGACATCGACAATAGACCCATACAGCCCAAACAGTCCAAACCCTGCCGGTCCAAGGAATATGGCCAGCACTTTCGTACGGATCATTCCGATGACGATATTCGCGACCGAAGCGCCGCCGACCAATGCCGTAGATTTTAGAATCTGGCCGTAGGTGGACTTACCTTCCTCGGCTTTCGGCGGCTCCGTAGAGGTAACTGCATTCCCTGCGGCGGCGTCGCCCTGCACTGGCATCAGTCCTGGTATTTCCGCCACGGTTATCGTCCGGCCTATCTGGCTCTAGTGCCTTGAAACCTAGTTCGCTCCAGCTTTTCGGATACACTCGACCACCTGGTCCTGCTCCTCTTCCGTCATGCCGCAGAAGAGGGGCAGGATGAGCGTGGTATCAGTCAACAGATTGGTGAACGGCAGTGTGCGATCCCAGTGATCATTGCGATACGGTGCCTCCCGGTGGATGGCCATGATTCCACGCCTCGAAGCGATCCCTTGGTCCAGCAGCCTTTGTGCGAGGTCGTCGCGGCTCATCGGGGCGTCGCTTCTGAGTCGTACCATGTACGACTGGTAGTTATGTCGGAGCGTCGGCGGTTCGCTCGGGCAAATGATCCAGGGAATGGCCGAGAGCCGGGTCGTGTAGTACTCAGCTAGTTTACGCCTGGTTTCGAGCATCTGATCCAGGTGCCGCAGTTGTGCGACACCGATCGCGGCCTGCAAATCCGTCATCCGGTAGTTGTAGCCGATCTCGGAGTAGTGTTCGGTGATCACTCGATGGGCGCTGTGTCGCGCAAGATCCGAAACAGACATCGCATGCTGGCGTAACCTTCTTAAACGGGCAGCGGTCGACTCCTCTGAGCAGGTAATCATTCCGCCTTCACCGGTGGTTAAGATCTTTCGCGGGTGAAAGCTGAAGCAGGCCATCGAACTATGAGGAAGTCCGATACGAAGCCCCTGATACTCCGAACCGATGGCACACGCCGCGTCTTCAATCAACAACAAACCAAAGTCATTCGCGATCTGACAGAAGGCACCGATAGCCGCGGGCAGGCCTACCTGATGTACCAGCAGAATGGCTTTCGTCCTGGATGTGATCGCCTCACGTGCACGCGACGGGTCCATGTTATAGGTGGCCAAGTCGACATCGATGAATACGGGCGTCGCACCCGTGTAAGCGATCGCGTTGGCTGTAGCGATGAAGGACAAACTAGGACACAAGACCTCGTCGCCCGGTGATATGCCGGAAGCCATAAGGGCTAAATGCAGGGCGGTGGTACACGACGAGACAGCGACAGCCTGCGGTGCTCCGACATACTGTGCGAACTTGCTTTCGAATTCTGCTACTCGCAAGCCCTGACTGATCCAGCCGCTCCGGAGAACGTCGGTCACAGCCTGCTCCTCGTCGGGTCCAATCACTGGCTGAGCGACTGGTATACCTTTCCGATGCGTCGTGTTCATAAAGCTTCCACAACCGATGCCACATTGTCCCTGACCACCTGCCTCCAACCAATCAGTTCGCGAAGTCCTTCCCTTAATGCGACACGACTTCGAAAGCCAATTTGTTTAGCCGCTCGTTCCGTTGCTGCACGACGAGCCTTTACGTGCGCCACTGCGCGCGCGTCCCTGTGCTCTGGTTTCAGCTCTGATCCCGTGAGCGTCAAGAGTAACTCGCAGAGCTCGTTCAGGCTCGTCTGGACGCCCGTGCCCACGTTGAGCGCGTCATTGCAGGAACTTTCGGCGGCCAAAATGTTTGCGCGTGCGACATCGTCCACGTACACAAAATCCATCGACTGAGTTCCGTCACCAAAGATCAGGGGTGCTCGATTATCGTCGATTGCATCGAGCCACCGCACCAGGACTTCCGTGTAGACACCCGTCACGTCCATTCGAGGACCATACACATTGAAGTAGCGAAGGGCGGTGTATTGAAGTCGAGCAGTATTGTTCAGCGCACGCAGGATCTGCTCGCAAGCGATCTTCCCAGCACCATAAAGCGTGCA
>DASQVJ010000007.1:0-4874 GCA_035640835.1 Bryobacteraceae bacterium | reverse complement strand
GTTGTGGCAGACCGGGAAGCTGGTCGGTTTCGAGCAGCTACGGACGGCCAGGGACGCGAACATCCTGCAAATGCTGGCGATTGGCAATCTCTGGCTGGCGTTGTTCAACCTGATCCCGGCCTTTCCAATGGACGGCGGGCGGATCCTGCGCGCTCTGCTCGCGCGCACGAGACCGATCGAGAAGGCATCGCAGATGGCGGCGCAAGCCGGGCAGATTCTCGCGATCATCATGGGATTGTTTGGCCTGTTGAGCGCGCACTTCTTCCTGGTCTTCATCGCTTTGTTCGTGTGGCTGGGCGCTGCTCAGGAGAACGCAGAGGTGGTCGGCCGAACGCTGACGCATGGAGTCCCGGTGCGAGCGGCGATGATTACGGACTACCGGACGCTGTCTCACGGGCAGTCCGTTCGCGAGGCGGCGGATCTGCTACTGGCGACGTCGCAGCAGGATTTCCCGGTGGTACTCGGGGAGCAGGTGATCGGCTTGCTCGGACGGAATGCGCTACTGCGAGGGATGGCTCTCGACGGCCCGGACGCCTACGTGGCGAGCATCATGGATCGGAACTTTCAGTCGGTGTCGCCGGATATGGATTTGGCGGAGGCGCTGCCGGTCCTCGCGCAGGCCGGGTCGTGCGCGCTGGTAATGGAGAACGAGCGGCTGATCGGGCTTCTCACGCGCGAGAATCTCTCGGAGTTCTTGCTGCTCCGCCGTTTCGGGATGGAAATCGCGGGGGCTCCGGCAATCCGATAACCGGTCCACTATGCGGTTGGCGGACCAATTTCCTCAGTCACTTGCAGGGTCGGGCTGAAGTCCGAGGGCAGGTTCAAAGCCGCCCTCCAACAGAGACAAACTAACGGTCGCGGCGTGACGGTCTTGATAAGCACAGCATCCCTTCTGATGGAGGGGTGATGGCACATCGGGTGGTAATCGTCGGTGGTGGATTCGCAGGTTTGGACGCTGCCAAGGTGCTTGGGGGTCAGCCGGTGGATGTTACCGTCGTGGATCGACGTAATTTCCACCTGTTCCAGCCGCTTCTTTACCAGGTTGCAACGGGGACATTGGCGCCTGGCGATATAGCCGCGCCGATCCGCTCTGTCCTGAAAGATCACAAGAACATTCGGGTTGTCCTTGGCGAAGTGAAGGACGTGGACGTGCGAGCGCACACGCTCGAGTTGGAGGACGGGGATCGCATCCCGTACGATTCGTTGATCATCGGCACGGGTGCGGAGAATTTCTACTTCGGAAATGACCGGTGGGAGCGCGTTGCTCCGGGTTTGAAGACGATCGAAGACGCGACTCGCGTGCGGCACAAGATCCTGTACGCATTTGAGGCGGCCGAGCGGGAGACGGATCCTCAGCGACGCAACGAATGGCTGACCTTTGTGGTTGTTGGAGCGGGGCCGACGGGTGTGGAGCTGGCCGGCGCAATGGCCGAGACAGCTCGCCATGTGCTGAAGGACGAATTCCGCTCGATCCGGCCGGAGGAAGCGAAAATTCTGCTGCTGGACGGGTCGCCTCGTGTGTTGCCTCCGTTTCCTCCAGATCTGTCCGAAAAGGCCGAGAAGTCGCTTATTCGACTAGGTGTACGTCCTATCAACAATGTTCGTGTGATCGAGGTGGGCGAGAGAGGCGTGACGGTGAAGCGCGCCAATAATGTCGAGGTCATACCGACTCGTACCGTGATCTGGGCCGCGGGCGTGAGAGGATCGGCGATCGCAAGGGTGTTGGAAGAAAGAACGGGGGCGACGCTGGATCGCGGCGGCAGGATTCCGGTCACGGATCACCTGACGATCGCGGGCTTCCCCGAGATTTACGTGGTGGGCGACGTAGCCGCTGCCAAACAACGTAATGGCGAGCTTGTGCCGGGCGTTGCTCCGGCAGCGATGCAGATGGGCAGGTACGCGGCTAAGGAGATCCTGCGAAAGGTAAAGGGGCAGCCGTCTAAGCCGTTCCATTACATAAACAAAGGCAATCTCGCCGTGATCGGGCGGCATAGTGCGGTGGCCGAGATCGCGAAATTGCGGTTTGCTGGTCCGCTCGCCTGGTTCATCTGGCTGTTTATTCACCTGATGTATATCGTTACGTTCGAGAATCGCTTGATCATCTTCCTGCGATGGGGAGTGAGCTATCTCACCTGGAACAGGATGGCTCGCCTGATCACCGGCCGACCTACGACCGGCACGGAAGAGTGCGAGCCGATAACGGTTGAGCAAAGGCAAGCCGAGGCAATCAAGTGAGTTGCGAGACCGGTTTGCCGATGACGAATCCCCTTTTTCGCCCGGCGCCGACCACTTGACCCTGGTAGATGACTTTGCCATTGACCAGCAGGTCGACCGGCTTGTCGGTCTGATAATCGAAGCGCAACACATCTCCGGCTTCGAGCTGCAGTAGATCATTGAGCACCACGGTGGGACCCTGCAATCGCGCGTCGAGCAGGAACTTCGCCGGCTTCATCAAGCGCAGCACTCGCTGGTTCTCGGCTTCAGTGACCTCGGTCTTCCGGACGCTCCACTGCTGGTCAAATTTTTGGCGGAGCATTTTGATCATGATGGACGGAATTCCGATGTTCATCATGCCCGAATTCTCGCCGACGCGGACTTCCAGGCTGATGGCTACCAGAGCTTCGTTCGGGGCCAGGATCTGGAGGAGCGAGGGCTCTGTTTCGTGCGACTCAATAGCGAACTCGAGGTTGGTGACCGAGTGCCAGGCGGCCTTCAGATTCTGAAGGATGAGTCGGTGCATGCCTTCGAGCACGCTTTGCTCAATCTCGGTAATTTCGCGCCGCATCCTTGGAGAGAGGCGGCCGCTACCGCCCAGGAGCATCTCCAGGACAGGGAACACAAGGCTCGGGTTCAGCTCGAGTACCGCGCTGCCTTCGAGCGGTCGCATTCCGAGAGAGATCAGGCAGGTGGGCGAAGGCAAGCACTGGGCGAACTCTTTGAACGACAGCTGCTCTACCGAGACAAGATTGACGCTGACGTAGGCTCGAAGGTACGCCGAAAGACTCGAAGCCAAGCTGCGGGCGAAATTCTCGTGTAGCAGGTGGATCGCTCGGAGCTGGTCCTTGGCGATGCGGTCCGGTCGACGGAAGTCGTACCGCTCTGTCTTTTCCTGCGGCGGTGGCGGTGCCTCCTTCTTTGGAGGCGGCACTCGCCGGGAAAAGACTGAGTCGATTTCGTCCTGAGTTATTACCCGGTCCGTGCTCATACCTGTCCTAATTTCGGCACTGTCGATGCTACCCAGGAGATCAGATCTTTCCTGAGAGAATCGGAGTAGTGCCGAAGTACCTGCTGGAGAATTACGGATGCCGGGCGTCGCAAGCGGACGGAGCTGCGATCGAGGCCTCGCTCGCTCGTGCGGGGTACTCGACGGGCCAAGGCGATGCGGATGTCGTGGTGCTGAACACTTGTACCGTGACCGCGTCGGCGGATACAGAGGTGCGGGCGGCCGTTCGGAGAATCCAGAAGAGCCATCCGGGGGCGCGCATCGTGGTCACGGGCTGCTATGCGCAAAGGGCACCGGAAGAGGTGGCTGCGCTGCCGGGTGTGTCGCTGGTGGTGGGGAACTCGCGTAAGTCTGACCTGGTTCAGCTCCTCGAAGAAGAGCCGATTCCTTACCACGGCGCGATTCATGTCGGCGACATCTTTGAGGCGACAGAGTTCTTCGCGCCCATCACCGAGGGTCCGTTGTCCGACCGGTCACGGCCGAACTTGAAGATTCAGGACGGGTGCAACAACCGCTGCTCGTTCTGCATTATTCCTTTCGTGCGCGGTCGCAGCCGGAGTGCGCGCGTCGACGACGTGATCGAGCAGGTTCGTCACTTGGCCTCCAGGTATGCGGAGGTAGTGCTGACGGGCATCAACCTTGGTCGATGGGGCAGGGAACCAGGCTCGAAGCTGCGGCTCGCGGATCTTGTGAGCATGCTGTTGGAGCACACGGATGTGGCCAGGTTGCGCTTGAGCTCAGTGGAGCCGATGGATTGGTCGGACGATCTGTTGACGCTCGTTGCTGACTCGCCGAGAATCGCAAAGCACGTGCATGCGCCGTTGCAGTCGGGGTCGGATACGGTGCTGCGCCGGATGCATCGCAAGTATCGGCCGCGGCACTATGAGGATCGGATACGCAAGGCTCGGGAGTGGGTGCCGGATGCGGCAATCGGTGCCGATGTGATGACTGGATTCCCGGGTGAGACCCAAGTCGAGTTTCAGGCCACGTGTGAGTTTGTCGAGAGTCTTCCATTCACGTACTTGCATGTGTTCCCGTATTCGGAGCGTCCCGGTACGCCGGCGGCAAGTGCTCGGCAGGTTCCGCAGCATGTTCGGAAGGAGCGGGCTCGCGTGCTGCAGGCGATCGCGACTCGGAAGAATCGAGAGTTTCGAGAGCGCGCCGTCGGTAGAACCTTCGAGGCAGCAGTGTTGCAGGATCCGCGTTTTGGGCTGACGAGCAATTATCTTCGAGTCGAATTCGCGGCGCCGAGATCCTCGCGAACTCTCGTGCCCGTCGAGATTGGCGGACTCAGCGAAACGGGCTTGCGAGAGGTCGCGCCGTTTCCGATCGTAGCGGGGCAGCAGCATGAGTGCGGCCATGGTCTCGACGCCGTCCCATAGGTTTTTGCAGCCGGATGTTCTCGTCGAAGCTGTGCTGATGTTCTGGTGATTCGCAATGGGGATGCCGATCCAGGGCATTGCCAGCACGTGCCGCCTCGGCACGGTCACTCGGCCTTCGCTGTCCTTCATGGTGGCGAGCAGTTGCGCGAGCATCATCGCCGGGTTCGGGGCCCAGTTGCGTTAATGTCACTATGCAGCTCGCGGATGGGACCGTAGACGGTGACCTCGAGTCCAGTGACTCCGCGAACGCCGAAGAAGATCTGCTGGCG
>DASQVJ010000006.1:0-2754 GCA_035640835.1 Bryobacteraceae bacterium | reverse complement strand
GCGCAGGGATGGAGTTTGACCGCGGAGCCGAAAGCGGGCGTGACAGGTTCCGAAACAGCGTTCGCACGAGGCACTCGGGACGGCGTTGTGATCGAGTGGAAGGCGACACCTGGCGCAGAGAAGGGTCGGGCAGCGATGTTCGCTGCAGTGCGCGCTGCCGGCGCCGTAGCGATCGCCGATTTGTTGCATCTACCACGAACAGCAGCAGACCGTGAGTATCTATACCGCCAGATGCCCGGTGCGGCAACCGGACGATCGGCTCTCGATGAAGCTGGGCGAGCCTACACGGGTCCGGACGGCGCGATCACCTTCGAGTCGATATGGCGAGGGCACAGCGGTGGCGTCAACGTTCTAATGGCGGATGGCTCGGTGCGATTCATCAGCAGCAGCGTCTCCTCGCAAATTTGGTCGGCGATGCAGCTCGGAGTGTATGGCGAGCGATGGGAGAAACTCCCCGGAGTGAAGCTCTCCGGAATCGACGGCAAGGCGCCCGGCACCATCAACCTGTTCAGCTTCGAATTCCTGCGAGAGCTCACCAGGGCGTTCGCACCCAACCCGCGGGATGCAGAATCGCTGCTCACCCTGGTGTCACGAGCCAAATCCTCTGCCCGAGCAGGCGATATAACCGGTGCAGAGAACGCGTCAAAGCGCGGCTGACTTTCGCGTCCCTCTTAAGCCGGCTCCAACTCCAAATGCCGTGTCAAATCGAGGTTGTACTTGTATCGCGACCAATCGACCTTGCGTCCATGTACCGCGATGGGAACAGTGGCTTCGTGCCGCGAGCCATGAGTCCTGACGGACACCGGCGTGCGCAGTGACTCGAGTTGGCCGAACGCCGCGTCCTTGCGAGCCAGCAGAAAGAGGTCGCCAATTCGCTCCTTATGGAGCCGGAACAGCTTGGCCGCTTCCTCTCGCGGATACGCCTCCTCGACTTCCGAAGCGCCTCTCAGCACCTCAAGACTCTTGCGAACGTCGGCGGGTCGACGCAGATACACGTAGTAACTGCCCCCGAGATCCTGGTGATGCACTTTGTGGTTGTCGCTGATCAGCGGCGCCGCAGCCGCTTCAATGCCGGCCTCCGAAAGCAGGCGGACGGGATCCAGGGCGCGCGTCTTCGCGTTCATCCCGTGATCGGCCGTGAGATAGAGCTCCAACTTCGGATGGTCGTCCATGAGCTCGCCTAACATCTTGTCCAACGTGTGCACGTGCTCGAGGGACGCCGTGTGCTCCGGCGAATACGTGTGCATCATGTAATCGGTGGTCGACAGATAGAGAAAATCCACCGATTCGTTCTTGAGCAGATGCCGTGCAACACGAAAGGACCAATAATTCACCGCGGCCGAGTACATGCTCTCCTGCTTGCCGGCAATCTCCAGGAAGCGAGCTTCCGGCTTCTCTGCGGAGACCGCGACACCCGCACCGCCGGAACATAATGTGCACACTTTGTCTTTGCTGGAGACGATAGCGGTTTTCCAGCCCAGCCCCTGAGCCTTCGAGAGCAGGGTCGGACGCAGCAAGTACGACGGCGACTTCATTTCCTGCGCCGAGCCCGTCTTCGGATCGTAATAGAAGTTCGACGTTATGCCATGTTCATCGGGGAAGGTCCCCGTTGCGAGCGAGGCGTTGTTGACGTTCGTCACCGACGGGATCATCCCCTGGGCCATCTTGATCCCCCCGGACGCCGCGATTCGTTTGAGCGTAGGAACGTCACTGCGGTCCAAATACTCCGGACCAAAACCATCCCAAAGAGTCACCAGGATTTTGCGTCGAGCCGCAGCCCGGCCTGGGCGAACCATCGCCGCATTCAAGCTGCCGAGCAGGAAATATCTACGGTTCATCGATCGTTGGTCCCTCAACGGTTCTAACATGGTCGCGCGGGCAGCGATCGAATTCGACCGACAAAAGAACTACAGCAGCTTGGTAGCGAGTTGCGCGTAGTTGCCTGGAGTCACGAGTTGAAACCGGATCTCGAGCTTCGTGAACTTTCGAATCTCGCGGTGGAGTTCGTCCGTCGGTGGTTCGGGCGCGGCGAGGAACAACTGTCCTTGCGCGACCTTGAACGGGAGCACGCGCCATTCTCGGGCGACGCTGGCTGGCAGCGCCCGAGCGATTTCGGGGCGGATCGACGCCGGATCCAGACGCTCGCACGTCAAGCTTTCCCGTCGGGCTAGCGCGCGGTACAGGTCTTCCTCCAGGAGGTATCCCTGCCGCACCAGGTGACGCTCCATACGAAGATGAGGCGACTTCGTCTGAACAGCCATCTCCCACTTCTCGGCTGTCAGATAGCCCTCTTGCACCAGCACCTCGCCG
The DNA here is from genome assembly GCA_035640835.1 of Bryobacteraceae bacterium. Classification (GTDB taxonomy): domain Bacteria; phylum Acidobacteriota; class Terriglobia; order Bryobacterales; family Bryobacteraceae; genus DASQVJ01. Next base: position 444 of record DASQVJ010000006.1, on the reverse strand, counting down.
AGTTCGCGCTTCCGGGCACGGAGCGCACCTTGTGTCGGATACGCGTGCTCGGTCTTGAGCCAAACCAAGGGTTCACCTTTCAACCGAGCCCGGGCATATCGATGGATTGCGCCGAGCGTCGCAGCCGAATTGATCAGATTAGCCACAGCAGTACGAATAGGGACAAACAAAGCGAATAACACTCCATAGCAGCGGCCCACACACAGCATGCGAATCAGCATTTGCAGAAGGCCAAGAATCAGCGTCGTGCCAAACAGCCATCGCACCGGAGCTGTCGCTGTTGCCAGAGCCCAGGTGTGTGACGCAGCAAGGCAACTCGCACTGAACGACATTGCGCCGTAGACCGTAAACACTGTGGTGAGTAGACCCACTGGATTCCCAATGAGACCCTTCCGGTCACGCCAGAGCCAGTATTTCTGTATCCAATCGCCCTGCCACCCGTAG
>DASQVJ010000005.1:0-8744 GCA_035640835.1 Bryobacteraceae bacterium | reverse complement strand
ATCGCCCACGCAGTTGAAGGAGGATCGCTGGGTCGCGGCGGCTGAGTGGAAGATCGACAAGCGGAACGTGGTCCATCACATGAACGCCTTCATCCGGCCGGAGGGATCGAGCTACGTGAAGGAAGCGCCGGTCGGGAAGCTTTACGTGGCTTCGCGCGAGGAACGGGCAGCGCGTCGCGACGATGAGCGTGAAGTCGATCGGCGGCAATTATTGGTTGGTTATGAGCCGGGCTATCGACCGATTCCTTGGGGACCGACTCGGGCCAAGCTGCTTCCAGCGGGCTCGGACATTGTGCTCGAGATCCATTACAACCCGAACGGCGTCGACGTGACGGACTACTCCGAGCTAGGGTTGTATTTCGCCAAGGAACCACCGGCCGAGCGGGTGCTCACCATCTCACCCGCCGACTCGAAGTTCACCATCCCGCCGTTCGACCCGGCTTACCGGTCGGTGACTGGTGCGACGCTTACATCCGATGTGAAGCTGATCTCGTTACAGCCGCACATGCACCTGCGCGGAAAGTCATACGAGATCGCGGTGAAGTATCCGGACGGAAGGCGCGAAGTGCTGTTGAATGTGCCGAAGTACGACTTCAATTGGCAAACGACCTACTTCCTCAAAGAGCCTCGCGTGCTGCCCAAGGGATCGCAGCTGGAATGCATCGCTGTGTTCGACAATTCGAGGAACAACAAATGGAATCCCGATCCATCGGTGCCTGTGCAGTGGGGCGATCAGAGTTGGGAAGAGATGAACATCGGCTTCACCGAGATCGCCATTGATGCGAAGCGTGACCCGGAGGTCGCGCAGTTGCACGGAACGACTCGTGCGGCGCCGGGCGGGCGGCGTTAGTCTTCGAAGAAGCTGCGGACTGAGGCTTCGAAGCCCGGCAGGATCTCGGGCTCACGGAGGCTGTCATCGCCGCTGAGAGAGGCAACTCCATTCGGTCGAAAGACAACGATGGTTCTGGTTTTCGGATACAAGATCCAGACAGAGCGAACACCATGCGCCAGGTACAGACGTACCTTCTCATCCAGATCGACCACACGCTCAGAGTACGCAACCTCAACGGCCAGGTCTGGCGCGCTCTCGAGCCAACCCTCGGTTGCGGGCGGCTCGACCGAAAGGTAGCTGACGTCTGGTATCGGTGTGAAGCCCTCGGCGATCACATACATGCTCTCGAAAAGCACGATACCTGTCCCTACCTGTTCTCGCCACAAGATGAGCTCTTGTATGACCCGCGATTTGGCACACTCATGGGGCCATCCACCTCGACCTAATGGCAACACCTCTTGTTTGTAGATTTGGCCGTTGACCAGTTCCCACTTCTGACCATGTGGAACCTCCATAGCCATGAACTCTTCGAATGTGATGGGCTTGGTCGGCGGGTCCATCATTCGATTCGAAAAACAGAAAGGGAGGCTTTGACGGCCTCCCCTAGTCTAACGATTGAGTAAGAACTAAGCTGTGCGAGCCGCTTCGCTTCGATCACCGGCGATCGCCGCCTGCGCAGCGGCCAAGCGCGCGATCGGAACTCGGTAAGGCGAGCACGAAACGTAGTCCATGCCGACCTTGAAGCAGAACTCGACGGAGCTCGGTTCACCGCCGTGCTCGCCGCAGATGCCGACTTCAAGATCGGGCCGAGCCTTGCGGCCGTTCTCCACAGCCATCTGGACCAGCTTGCCGACGCCCGTTTGATCGAGCACGGCGAATGGATCGTCGCGCCAGATCTTCATGTCCACATACGGACGCGAGAACTTCGTATAGTCATCGCGCGATACGCCGAGAGTCGTCTGCGTCAGGTCGTTGGTGCCGAAGCTGAAGAACTCGGCGGTGCCCGCGATCTCGTCCGCAGTTAAAGCCGCACGCGGAACCTCGATCATGGTGCCGATCATGTACTTCAGCTTCGCGCCCGACTCCGCCAGAACTTCCTTCGCAACGCGCTCGACGATGTCCTTCTGAAGCTGGAGCTCGGCAGCTGTACCGACCAACGGAATCATGACCTCGGGGATGACCTTGATTCCCTTCTTCGCAACCTGCACGGCGGCTTCGAAGATTGCGCGGGCCTGCATCTCCGTGATCTCGGGATAGATGATTCCTAAGCGACAGCCACGGAAACCGAGCATCGGGTTGAACTCATGGAGCTCTTCCACTCGATGCAGCAGCTCAGGCAAACTCTTCTTCAGTTCGCCGACTGACATGCCGTACTGCGCGGCCATTTCCTTCTTGGCCTTTGAATCGGCGTAAGGCAGACGCGCGACATCCACCATCAGGTTCTCGCGCTTGGGCAGGAACTCGTGGAGTGGAGGATCCAGCGTACGGATCACGACGGGGAAGCCGTCCATCGCGGTGAAGAGACCAGCGAAGTCCTTGCGCTGCACAGGCAACAGCTTGTCGAGCGCCTTGCGCCGGGCCTTCTCGTCTCGCGCCAGGATCATCGCCTGCATGTGCTTGATGCGATCCTCGGCGAAGAACATGTGCTCGGTACGGCAGAGGCCAATGCCTTCGGCGCCGAATGCTCGAGCGACCTTGGCATCGCGTGGGATGTCAGCGTTCGCGCGCACGCCGAACTTGCCGCGGAACTCGTCGGCAAACGACATGAACCTGGCGAAAACTGGCGATTTCGGATCAGGCTCCACGGTCTTGGCCTGACCGAGGTACACAGCGCCAGAGGTGCCGTCCATCGAAAGCCAATCGCCTTCCTTGACGACAACCTTCTTCCCACCGACATCGACAGTCGCCGTCAGCTTCTTCTCCGAAATTTCGATTGCACCAGCGCCCACGATGCAGGGACGTCCCATGCCGCGAGCGACCACGGCGGCGTGTGAGGACTTGCCGCCGACGGCAGTCAGAATGCCCTTTGCTACGTCCATGCCGTGAATGTCGTCCGGGGTCGTTTCCTTGCGAAGCAGGATCACGGGAGACTTCGCGCTCATCTCGACTGCGTCCTCGGCAGAGAATGCAACGCGGCCAACAGCAGCACCAGGCGACGCCGCAATACCGGTGGTCAGCTTCGTAAGCGACTTGAGCGAAGCTGCATCGAACACGGGGTGCAGCAACTGATCCAACTGCTGCGGAGCCACACGTTGCACAGCGGTCTTCTTGTCGATGAGGCCTTCCTCGGCCATTTCGACAGCCACCCGGACGGCCGCCGGACCAGTGCGCTTACCGTTGCGGGTCTGCAGCATGTAAAGCTTGCCTTCCTGCACGGTGAACTCAAAGTCTTGCATGTCCTTGTAGTGGTTCTCGAGCATCGTGGTGATTTCGCGGAGCTGGTTGTAGACCTCCGGCATCACATCCTCGAGCTCAGAGATGGGCTGCGGGGTACGGATGCCGGCGACAACGTCTTCGCCTTGTGCGTTCACCAGAAACTCGCCGTAGAATACCTTCTCGCCCGAACCAGGGTCGCGCGTGAAGCCGACGCCCGTAGCCGAGTGATCGCCCATATTGCCGAACACCATTGCCTGCACGTTGGCCGCAGTTCCGATGTCGTCCGGAATGCGTTCCATCTTGCGGTAGTAAACTGCCTTGTCGTTCCACCAGGAACGGAACACGGCGTCACGAGCCATCTGCAACTGCTTCAGCGCATCCTGCGGGAACGGCTTACCGGTTTCGTCCTTCACCAGCGCTTTGTACTCATCGATGATCGCCTTCAAATCTTCGGCCGAGAGATCGGTGTCGAGCTTTGCGCGAGCCTTCTTCTTGCGTTTATCGAAGATCTCGTCGAACTTCTCCATGTGGATGCCGAGCGCGACCTCACCAAACATTTGGATGAAGCGCCGATAGCAGTCGTAGGCGAAGCGGGGATTGTCCGTTTTGCGGATGAGCGCTTGCGTCGTCTTGTCGTTCAAGCCGAGGTTCAGGATGGTGTTCATCATGCCCGGCATCGAGAACTTGGCGCCCGAACGCACGCTCAACAGCAGGGGATCTGTCTCCGACCCCAGCTGCTGTCCCATTTCTTCTTCAAGCTTCTTGAGGGACTCGGCGATCTCTGCGTCGATCTCCGCCGGAATTTTGCCCTTGTTCGCAAAGTAGATGTTGCAGACATCGGTCGCGATCGTGAAGCCGGGCGGAACGGGAACACCAGCTCGGCACATCTCGGCGAGGCCAGCGCCTTTGCCCCCGAGAACGTCCTTCATCTTGCCGTCGCCTTCAGTGCCGTTGGCACCGAAGTAGTAGACATACTTCTGACTCATTCCAATCTCCTCAAGATAATTAGTGCGAAGTAACGATTTCCGAGAAATGCGCCACGGACGAAAACTCGGTCAACAGATTGCTTAAAAGTGCGAGCCGATTGCGGCGGATGGTTGCATCTTCGACATTGACCATGACTTTGTCGAAGAACAGATCCACCTTCGGACGCATCGATGCGATTCGCTCGAGCGCAGGCCCATACTCCTGCTTGGCTCTATGAGCGGCTACGAGTTCGCGGACCTTGACGAACTCGGCGTGAAGGTCTGCTTCGGGACCTTGCTCCAGCAGCTTCGTGTCAGGCTCTCCGTCCGGCTGCTCTTTCGCTTGGCGGAGAATGTTCGCGATGCGCTTGAAGCTTGCCGCCAAAGGCTCGAAGTTTTCCGTGGGACGTACAGCCTGTATTGCTGCCAGTCTCTGTTCGGCGTCGACCAGGTCTGAAAGCCCTGCCGAGAGTACCGCGTTCACCTCGTCGTAAGCAAAGCCCCGAACGTCGCGGAAATAATAGCGAATGCGATCCGTCAGGAACTCGCGGAGCTGCTCATCGCCGCCGTGCAGGTACTCGAATGGCAGGCGAAGCTTGCCTTCCACAAGGATCTTGACCACACCTTGCGCCGCACGTCGTAACGCAAACGGGTCTTTGGAACCTGTCGGCACGAGTCCGACTGCAAAGCATCCACGCAAGGTGTCGAGCTTGTCCGCAAGCGCGACAACCAGACCGGCCGGCGTCGAGGGAATGCTGTCCTCCATGCTCTCCGGTTTGTAATGGTCATAGATCGCGCGCCACACTTCCTGCGGTTCGCCAAGCGCTCGCGCGTACAGACCGCCGACGACGCCCTGCAGTTCGGTGAACTCTTTGACCATTTCTGTTGTGAGGTCGGCTTTCAGAAGTCGAGCAGCGCGTTCCACCGGGGCAGGGGACACGACGAGCCGCTCTGCGATCTCGCGAGCAAGCCGCACGTTCCGATCGGTCTTTTCGAGATAGGTGCCGAGCTTCGCTTGGAACGTCACGTTGGCGAGATCGCCCACACGCTCTTCAAGTGAACGCTTCTGATCGGTTTCCCAAAAGAACCGTGCATCGTTGAAGCGCGCGCGCAGGACCCGCTCATTGCCATGGCGCACCAGACCTTCGGGGTCCGCATCGATGTTCATGACGGCACAAAACACCGGCTCCAATTCACTGGATGCATTCTCCACCGAAAAGTAGCGCTGATGATGGCGCATTACGGTGGTGAGGATCTCCTGGGGCAGTTCCAGGAACTTTGGATCGAACTCACCGCGGATAACGGTCGGATACTCGGTCAGGTATGTCAGCGTATGAAGCAGGGCGTCGTCCTTGCGGACGGATGCATCCAGGCCTGATTCGATCCGTTCACGGCGGGCGGCGGCTGAAAGGATAACTCCGTTCGCCTGCAGCTGTTCGCGGTAGTTTTCAATCGTGACCGGGACTTCCTGTGAACCTAAGACGCGGTGTCCTGAAGTCACATTGCCTGATCGAACGCCCGCAAACTCGAAGGGAACAGCGCTCTCACCAAACAGGGCCACAATCCAGCGAATCGGACGGATGAAGCGAGGGCCACCCTTACCTGTCCAGTACATCGCCTTGGGAAAGTAGATGTCGCCGATGATCTGCGGCAGCCCTTCGCTGAGGATGTCGATGGTCAAGCGTCCCGGGACAGTCTTCGTGTAGGTGTAGTATTCGCCGCGCTCGGTAGTCTTGAGCTCGAGTTGTTCGATCGGAATACCAGCCTTTCTCGCGAATCCCTCGAGTGCCTTCTGTGGAGCGCCCTTGGCAGGACCCGAAACGACTTCGGTACGATCCTCCTGCCGCTCGGGTAATCCCTCGGCCAGGAGCGCCAGCCGTCGCGGTGTCGCTTCGTTCCACTTCACTTCGCCGGTCAATCGATTCGATTCGAGAACCTTCTCAAACAGCTCACGAACGTTGTCGAGCGCCGGTACGATCATCCAATCGGGGATCTCCTCGACGCCGATCTCGAGCAGAAAGGGCGTGCTCAAGCTGCCACCTCAGCTTCCACGTTCTGCTCCATCCAGGCCTGGGCGACACCGACGGCCAACTTTCGAACGCGCGCGATGATGCCTACGCGCTCCGTCACGCTGATCGCGCCACGAGCATCGAGCATGTTGAACGTGTGGGAACAATGCAGCACGTGATCGTACGCGGGCAGCAAGGGGAAGCTCTGCTTGTCCTCGTAAGTCGGGAAGAGATCAAGCAGCCGCTGGCACTCACGCTCGTGGAGCTTGAACAACTCCCAAAGCATGCCGATATCGGCCAGCTCGAAGTTGTAGACAGAGAACTGCCGCTCCTCAGCGAGCCGGACGTCTCCGTACTTCACGCCCTTAGTCCACTCGATGTCGTAGATGCTGTCGACATTCTGCAGGAACGCCACCAGGCGTTCGAGACCATAGGTAATCTCGGCGGGCACCACGTCGAGGTCCACGCCTCCGCATTGCTGGAAGTACGTGAACTGGGTGATCTCCAGGCCGTCGAGCATTACCTGCCAGCCGATGCCCCAGGCACCCAGAGTCGGCGACTCCCAGTTGTCTTCTTCGAACTTGATGTCGTGCTTGCGCAGGTCGATGCCGATCGCCTCGAGGCTCTTCAGATACTGCTCGAGAATGTCGTCGGGGGAAGGCTTCAGGATGACCTGGAGCTGCTGGTGTTTGTAGAGTCGATTCGGATTCTCGCCGTATCGACCGTCAGCCGGGCGGCGGCTCGGCTGCACGTAGGCGACGCGATATGGCTTGGGACCGAGCACGCGCAGGAAGGTCTCGGGACACATGGTGCCAGCACCGACTTCTACGTCATACGGCTCCTGAATGATGCAGCCGCGGTCAGACCAATATCGCTTGAGCTTGAAGATTGTTTCTTGGAACGAAACCATGGATCAGAGAGTTTCGAGAAGTGGTGCGCTAAGAAGCCTGTGTTCGATGTGTTCCTGCATTTGCCGGACGAGAAAGCGCCGAAGGTCTGCTGCAGTTTGCCGCTTCCACTCGCGTGGGGCAAGTTGTCCGATGGGAGTCTGCATCATCTCTTCAGCAATCTCGAGCGACTCTGCCGCAACCTTCAAGCGCGGCAGGAACCCTGACAATCGCACCGCCCACAAGCTGAAATACAGTACCGAGGGCCAGACACCTGCTTCCGGGTTAGTCCGCAGATGCTCCAGAACCGCCAGCAACAGCCGGAAGAAGCGCTCGTTCGGCTCATCCGGCGGCAGGAGGTTCTCGGAAACCTCAGCCAGGTAGTCAAGCACGATTCCGGCCGGGTAGTGGGCCGCCAAATCAAACTGCGAGTGGATTAACTCGCAGCCGCTCAGGTTCACCAGCTCCCGGTTTTCTCGCCGGTAGTACAACATCTGCACATGCGAGAGCCGCTCTAATCCCGACCCGAAATTGCTCTTGGGCCTGCGCGCACGCGGGGCAACTCCGCGAAGTTTACCGAGATCCCTGGTGAAGAAGCTGACGATGAGATCCGCTTCTTTCAGAGGGTACGTGCGTAGGACAATCGACTCGCTCGCCTGAACCGCCATTGTTTCCTGGCGATGCGTATTAACTTCCTAAGTTACCACATATAGTTAGTCGCGACCGAAACGTTCCAGTACACTTATGTTCAGTGACGGATCCTGTCGACTACGTTTCGCCCTCGACGCCGGTGCCTCCAGCGCGTGTGGTTGCGACGCTCGAGAATGGCACCCTCGTAAAGGAACGCATCCCACGGATGAGGGCTTGCGATCAGCGCAACGACAAAGGCAAGGCCTGTCAGGGACACCTCAAGCGCTACTTCGACTTCACGCCTGAGGTGATCCAGAAGTTCGGCACCAACGCCGAGATCTATCGGTGCGAGCGCTGCAAGACGCTGTATCTGCCGAACCCGAACGAGCAGCCTCGCACCGGCACGCTGAGCTGGTGATCAGTTGCCGGCGATATCGTGAACCGGATCCGGACCTGTGCCTTTCTCGGTCTTGACCTGACGCACAATCTTCTTATCGGCGATCGATACGACGTAGACGGTGTCCTGATCTTCGGCGCTTGCGAAGGCGTATTTGCCGTCCTGCGAGATGTTTAGCGACACCGGGGTGTTCGGAAGGTCAACGAGTGCGATCTGCTTACGGGAAACAGGATCCGCGAAGGCGACCTTTTTGTCGTGCATCAGGGCATAGACGAGCGTCTTGCCGTCGGGCGTGAACGCGAGGCGCACGGGACCCTTTCCGGTCTTGATGGTGCCGACGACTTCGTTCTTCTTGGTGTCGATCACCGAAATGCTTTCGCCCTCTCGATTGCACACGAACACCTCCCGGCCGTCCTTCGATAGCCCGCTGCCCTCGGGCCGATTGCCGGTGGGCACAAGCTTCACTTCACCGGTCTGCAGGTTGACGATCGACACATTGCCGCTCGTGCTGTTGCTGACGTATGCGTACTTCGCTCCAGGGCCGAGCGTGACCATATGCGATGTCTTGCCCTTCGTCTCGTACGTGCGGACGACCTTGCGCTGCTGTGGATCGATGATCAGCAATTGGTCGGGCAGCTCTGTTGTGAC
>DASQVJ010000004.1:0-3644 GCA_035640835.1 Bryobacteraceae bacterium | reverse complement strand
GTGCATACCCATTACGTCAAGGTGCAGCGCCAGATCGCGGTCAAAGAGAGCCTCTTCCTAAGGCCGCTCCATCCGCCAATAGTGGTCGTGCCGGTCGACGGTTGGACTTCGGTCAGTCAGAAAGCTGTTCGCTTCGCTCTGTCCATATCTCGCGAGGTGCAGGTCGTTCACGTCGAGGCGGAGGGTGCCGACGGTTTCGCGCGTGACTGGGTCGAGGAGGTTGAGCGACCTGCACGGACGCTCAGCCTGCCCGTGCCCGAATTGGTTATCTTGCCTTCGCCCTATCGGTTCGTGATTCAGCCAATCCTGGAACACGTGCTTGCTGTAGAGCGCCAACACGAAAACCGTATAGTCGCCGTCGTCATCCCGAACCTGGTTGAGCGCAGGTGGTACCACGCCTTCCTCCATAATCAACACGGCAAGCTGCTGGCCGCCCTCCTTTTGATCAAGGGCGACAGGCGCATTGTGATTGTGAATGTGCCCTGGTATTTGGACGAATAGCGTTCGATGCGGTCACAACCACCGGTGCGACTCGGTAAACTGAACGGAACCAACGAATGAAGGCCGCATTGGGCTGGTCAGTGCGCGGTCCACTCGTAAGCGTCTACCGGAGCTTGGAGAAGGTGGCTTCGTCGATTCCGAGTTGGCGCAGAATCCGGTGAAAGAGCGGCGGTCCGATCTCCTGACCCCCATGAATCGGTATGGTCGCTGCGCGACCGTCCGGATGCAGCCAGCGTTCATGGCTTCCCGTCTGTCTCGATTTCACGAACCCCAGCTTCGTTGCAGCACGCCTGAACTCGTCGGCTCGCGCGCTAGGCATGCACAATTTCGGTTGTGTCGGCCGGGAGCGGTTGATTTCGCTCAGCGTACTCTTCCGAGATCATCTGAAATACGGCGGAAAGCTCGGCGAGCGCGCTTTCCCGCGTGGGCATGAGCGCGTAACAGCCGGGAATAGCGGGTATCTCCGCCACCCACCCGTCGGGATGGTTCCGATACAAAACGACTTTGTAGTCGTCCAGGCCCATGTTGGTCATTTTAGCTCTACGCCACTCTGTCGATCCTGATGGGAGCGCGGAATCCTGTCACCGCAGCGCTGGTTTGATGACGATGCGGTTTTACGTCCGCCAGCATCGTGTGCTCTCTATAGAAGCATCGGCGGTGTACGGGACTCCCTTCGACCACGTTATTTGTCTGTAAAGCGCTTGCAAGGTTTACTTCGCTAGCCGGCGAACTTGTAACCCATGCCCCGAACGGTAATGAAGAAACGGGGCCGAGCGGGATCTCTTTCCAGTTTCTGCCTGAGCCATACGACGTGAAGATCCACCGTGCGCGAAAATGCAAGGCCGGCGTTATTCCAGACGTTTTTCATGAGTTCGTCGCGCGAAACCACGCTTCCGCGGCGCTCGATGAAGTACTGCAGCAGCCGGAATTCGAGCGCTGAAAGGTGGACCGGACTGCCGTCCCTCTTCACTTCGGCACCTCGAAAGTTCACCCGGATCGAATCAAATTCGTAGACATCCGAACCATCGCGCGCGAGGGCCGACGTTCTGCGCAGCAGGGCTTCGATGCGCGCCAGCAGCTCCAGCACATCAAAGGGCTTCGTCAGATAATCATCCGCCCCAAACTTGAGCCCGACAACCTTGTCGGCCGTCAGACCGCGCGCGGTCAGCATGAGGATGGGTGTTTGAACGCGGTGGCGGCGCAGATCCAGGCAGACGTCCAAGCCACTCTTGCCGGGCAGCATGATGTCGAGAATGATCACATCGAAGGGCTCTCTCAGGGCGGCTTCCAGGCCGGCGTCACCGTCGGATTCAGAGGCAACCGCGTAGCCTTCATGTTGAAGTCTCTCGGTCAGCAGCAGTTGGGCAGTTGGCTCGTCTTCGATAATCAGGATGCGCTTCGGCATATTCCCATCTCGGCTCCATTTTCGCTGTCTGCAGCCGGAATCCAGATCCTGAACCTGGTTTGCGAATTCGGCCCCGTCCGCACATCGATCCGGCCGCGATGACCATCCACGATTCGCTTGACGATGCTGAGACCCAAACCAAGACCGGGAGTCTGAGACAAGCGTGCTTCGCGGCCACGATAGAAGGGCTCGAAGATCCGCGACAGTTCGTCATGTGGAATACCCGGTCCGTGATCGACGATTTCGATTTGCACTCCTGCCACGGACCCGGAATGGCACGTTGAGGCCTCTACGCCGAGGAACTTGCCGCCTCGCGCGTACTTGATCGCATTTTGAAAGATGTTGATCAGACACTGCGTGATCAGGTGATGGTTGGCAACGATATCCGGCAACGGCGTGTGCAACCGGCGCTCCACGCGAAAACCGGCTGTCTCGAAATCCGCTGCGCATTTCGACAGAGCGTCCTCTATAACGCATTCCACGCCCACCGCTTCGAGGCCTGGAATCTCGGGTGATGCCTCGGACTGGGAGAACAGCAGAACATCGGAAACCAGCGACGTCAAATGCTGAACCTGCGCCCCGATCAGAGATCCGTAGCGCTCCGCCTGGGCTCGATTCTCCACCATGCCCTGCGAGAGATTGTCAGCCGCAATGCGAATAGCGGATAAGGGCGTGCGGAGCTCGTGTGACACCGCCGCCGCGAATTCCATCTGAACCTTGGCCAGGCTGCGCGCACGTTCAGTGCTGAGCACCAGCGTGAGCCCGGCCAGAAAGAGAATCAGCAGCACCGCCAGACTCAGCCCGATACTCCACGACCGAAACCGGGTGACGACGGCGTCAACCGAGCCCGCCGCGTACCTCACGTAGATCCTCCAATTCCCCTCAGGATGGCCCCCGGATGGCGGCTGTTCGCATCTGGGCGTACGTCCGCCGATGATCAGGCGAAGAGAGGCCTCCATCGACTGATGCGGACCGGCCTCGCCCGCAGGTATGCCATCCGGCCTGGCAGTGCCCGGCGGTCCGGTGCGCATGGCCGCCATGAAACATTCCGGACGGTGCGTGAAAAACGTTGCCGAGACATCGGCCGACCGTCTTGCCGCTTCGCCGTTGGGCTCAGATCGCCAAATCACCCGGTTGGGATCTGCGTTGCTTACGATCAGAATCTGTAGGTCGGCCTTCCGTTCCGCGAAGGCGCGGTTAATGACGTCGGGAATGAACTCGCGCTCGATGTAATTCATATCGAGAACGACCTGTGCGCCGTGGGCAGCACTCGACGCCGGAAGAATATGCACCCCGCCGCTCTCTTCGGCGGACATGTTTCCATGTCCCGCACTCACCGGCACGAGAAGCGCTACGTTCCGGCTGCCAGGCAGGTCCACCAGATCAGGTCGCGGTCCAAGGACGAACCCCGGTGCGGGCCCCGGCTGGCCGGGAAGCCCTGGCATCCCGCCGAAGGGGAAGCGCCCGTGGCCACGCGCCGTCTCTACGAGCTTCACCTCTGACACCAACCCGGGATAAGGAGCCACCGCCCGCCACATAGCGAATCGATCGCGCAAAACTGCGGCCGCATCCGAACTTGGGTTGGGGGTCTCAAATGCGATGTGAATTCGCGTGATCTCGTGATCGAAAGTGGACGCGGCCCTGGAAACCCCGGCCTGGATTGCACCGAGAGCACTGTCCCGTTGGGCCTTGGCCACCTGCTCGATCCAGCGAAGCTGCACAAAGCCAATGCCACAAA
>DASQVJ010000003.1:0-7397 GCA_035640835.1 Bryobacteraceae bacterium | reverse complement strand
CGCCGGTTGCCGGGGTCCCTGCGGCCCCAGGCGCGAGACCAAAGTTCCAGGCACCAAAACCGCAACCCGGATCCCAGGCAGCCCCCAACGTCGCATTGCCGGAAGCACCGGAAATCCAGATCGCAGAAAATCGAACCGGTGGCTCACCCAATCCCTTCCTCGGCAACCCCAATGCCGCAACCGCCCCAAAGGTCGAGCCTCCGAGCGAGAAGCCCAAGATCGCTTTCGAGAAACCCGGCTCCATGACGGGCAGCATGTCCGGTGAAGGGCGAGTGAAAATTCCTCAGGCGCCTCGAAATACCGTCGACGAAATTATTCGCAGTGCTCCCCGCGGCTCAGCTCCCGGGACCACGGTCGGAGACGAGGGAACCGGTGGTGCCGATTCCCGTTCGCCTTTGCCCGGCAAACTCGGCAGCGCCGTCGAGTTGCAAAGCGACACGATGGGCGTCGACTTCGGCCCCTATCTAATTCGCGTACTCAGCGCCGTGCGGCGCAACTGGTACGCCGTGATCCCCGAAAGCGCCCGCTTCGGCCGCCAAGGCCGAGTGGTGATTCAGTTCGCAATCGCTAAGGAGGGCACGGTGCCCAAGCTCGTCATCGCCCAATCATCCGGCGCCGAGGCCTTAGACCGAGCCGCCGTCGCCGGCATCAGCGCATCCAACCCCTTCCCACCATTGCCGCCCGAGTTCCGCGGCGGCCAAGTCCGCCTACAGCTCGTTTTCACCTACAACACCAACACCCAACGCTAACAAGGCTCAGCGGGTTTGGATTTTCTTAGCGAGCTCGGCGCCTTTGCGTGAGATCAGTCTCAATGCGCCGTAAACTGCGGCTGCGGAGGATTCAGCTTAATCGAAATCGTCTCCGCCTCTTCATCCACCTCGTGGATGTTGCCGTACGTCTGATAGCCCTTCGCGATCACCTGCACTCGAATCTTGCCCTGCGGTATCGGCGGAATCTTGGCAATGCCATCCTGATTCGTGCGAACCTCCCACCGCGTCATGATCTTCTTGCCGAGCTTCACAATCGACCGCCCCTCGACAAACTGCACAATGACACTGGCACGATCGATCGGTTTGTCCGCGTAGGACTTCACTTCGATACGAATCGTAGTCATCGGCGTATCCGCGAAAGCTGACACCGCCAGAACCACCAAGCCGAGCAAAATCCGAAACTGCATGCCTACATTATGAACCGCAACCACCCCTAGGCGATATCCGGCAAACAATGCATCTTCGGCTGACCCGCCGCAGCACAAATCGCCTCGGCCGCAAGATAGCCGCTGCGCACCGCCCCCTCCATCGTCGCCGGCCACCCTGAACGCGTCCAATCGCCCGCGAGAAACACATTAGGCCACTGCGTCCGATTGCCCGGTCGTTCCGCCTCCAACCCGGGCCGCGCCGAGAAGGTCGCCCTCAATTCCTTCACCACATGCGCCTTCGTGAGCTTCGCCTTCGAAACACTGGGCAGGAACTCTGACAGCTCCGCAAGCGCAAGGTCGACCACCTCACCCCGGCCCTTGGGAACCAGGCTCCTCGACGCGCTCACCACCAGTTGCAAATACGACCCCCCATTCTTGTTGAACATCCACTGCACCGTGCGATCCAACAACACCGCATGCGGCAACTCGGTAACAGGCCGATCAAACCACAGGTGAATCCCTGTAATCGGGGAATGATCCATTGCTGGAGGCGCCGGTAATCCAGGCACGACGGTCGCAACCCTTTCAAAAGGCAGGCAGCTCACGTAATAGTCGGCCTGAAAGCGACTGCCGCCCGCCACCACGCCGTCCGGATCGATGGATTCGACCGGACACCGGAAATGAAAACGGACATTCGGAAATCGCTTCCACGATTCCTCGCCATACAGCTCCCCCAGCGGCACTGCCGGGACACCCATCTCGTAGCCCTGCGACGACGCCAGGAACCCGAGCCAGAAAACCTGAAATCCGTGAACCGCCGCCATGCGGTCGAGATCTTCGTTGATGGCGCTCACCAGCACCTGCTTCCAAAAGCGCTCGATCGCTTGGGGCGTCTGCCGCTTCTCCTCGAGCCACTGCGCCATCGTGATGGAATCGAGATCCCCACGGCTTGTACGCTCGTGCCGCAACGTCAACAGCCCTTTCGCGAGGCTCATTTTGTCTCCGAGGGTGAGACAGCGCATCCCGGCGAACGACTCCGTGAAATGAAGCGGCGCTGGGAGCATCCCCGCCCGCAGCCTTGACATACGACCACCCGGCTCGAGGAAAAAGAACTCGCGATGATAGGCGATGCGTTCGGCGACACCCAGTCGGCGATACAAATCGATCAGGTTGACGCAGCAACGCAGCAGGACGTGCTGGCAATTGTCGATCGTCTCCGACTCACCGTCGGCCGACACATGTGGATAGGAAGTAGCCCGTCCCCCGAGAAAAGGACGAGCTTCAAAGACCTGGACGGAAAAACCCTCACCGGCGAGGGCCGCAGCGGCCGCCAGGCCAGCTAAACCACCACCAGCAACGATGACCGAGGGCATTTGACTAACGGCAAATCCGCTCGCTAGGAACGGATCGGAAGAGGCAAGCGATTACGGAGTCCGCCTCCGCCTCCGCCATTTAACTCGATTGCAAGCCAAAGGACAAAAAGAGCGAAGAGCAGAAGGGTGAGATCAGTGAAATCCATTAGCTGTTTCCACAGTATGACAGCTTGTAAGATGTGACTTCAACCGCGTAAGTACCAAGACTTTGGTTTCTTAATGAATTAGCCGCCGCGTTAGCATGAAGGTTATGCTTACGCGGCGAAAAGCCCTTGTAGCCTCCTTCACACTGCCCGTCCTGCTGACCTCCTGCACATCGTCCGAACCACCAAAGAAGGCCGAAACCCCAAAAGCGCCCCCGGAACCTGTCACGGGCCGAACCGCCTTCTTCCGGATGTACAGTCCCGCGCGTATCTGGTCGCCCGACATCCAGGTTTTGCGCTTAAACAGCCTCAATCTAGAGCAGTTGCGAGGCGAGAAAGGCAAATACCCCGCTTGGGAAGCGACCTTCGTCTCCCCCAGTAAGCGCCAAGCCAGATCGTTTACCTACTCCGTCATTGAAGCAGGCGGAAATTTGCATGAAGGCGTCTTCGCCAGCCGGGAAGAGCCGTTCAGCGGAAGTAGTGGTCAGGCAACACCTTGGGCAGTACAAGCGTTCAAGATCGATTCTGATAAAGCTTACGAAGTAGCCCTAGGAAAAAGCGCAGACTATGTAGCGAAAAACCCAAATAAGCCGATGTTCTTTCTGTTGGAGCTCACGCCACGACATCCGAACGTGGCTTGGCGAGTGGTCTGGGGCGAGTCCGTGGGCACGAGTGATTACTCGATCTACGTAGATGCCACCACTGGCGAGTTCCTGGAAAGAACGAAATGAAGGCATTCACACTTTTTCTAATCGCTGCAGCAACCCTGACCGCACAATCCCTGACTGGCGTGCCCACAGCTCTCAGGAACTATCTCACGCTCACCGAGACCCAGGTGCAGGCCATCGTCACTGCAACCAACTCATTTGATAGCTATTTGGACGAACAATTGTCGTTGCAGCTGACCTTGAACCGCGAGATCAACCGGGAACTGGCCAAGGCACAACCAGACGCGACAGTCGTCGGCCAGAAAGTCGTCGAGCTTGAAATGTCGGATCGCGCCCTCCTCAACCGATATCTGGAGGTCATCGCGGAGATGCGCCGCAGCCTCACCGACGAACAGAAGACGAAGATGAAGGCGCTCGAGGACGCTTACCGCCTCACACCGTTGATCGAACAGGCGCAAGACGTCGGCCTCTGGGATCCGCAGCTGGAGGAACTTGGCCCCATCTTTCTCTTCACTGAGAAACCGGAGATGAGAGCGACGGTGGCCCGGCTGAAGAAGAACTATGAGGCACGAAAGGCGCAACTTTCGAAAACATCTAAACCCTCTTGAGCACCATCTAACGGGCGTGGAAGACGGGCGTCGCCGTGGTGTACGGAGACCGCGTTTTCTTGGGCAGTTACTTTCGACGGCGTGGCGCTTCATCAAATGCCTCTATTTCGCGTAGTACTCAAGCGCCAGGCAACCGTCACACGATTTGAACGATAATGATTTCAAGCCCCGAGACCGAGACGTAACGGGCGCTTCATTCACCGATCGGTAGCAGGTACGATGAGCCGTTTATTTGCAGGCGCAGTCGCGTCTCTGATGTCAATCTCCCTGTCGCTTGGCGCAGCCAGCGAACGCCCCAAGGCAGGGACCCCCGAAATCCTCCCCGTGTCCAAGATCCAGCCCGGCATGAAAGCCACGGCCTGGACCGTCTTTAGCGGAACCGAGCCTGAGCCGGTTCCCGTTGACATCATTGGCGTTTGGAAGAACGCGTGGGGCCCGCGGCAGGACATCATCGTTGCCAAGATGGGCGGCAAAGCGGACCGTACCAGCGTCGCCAAGGGCATGAGCGGAAGCCCGGTCTATATCGACGGCAAGCTCATCGGCGCCGTATCGACACAAATCGGCCAATTCTCACCGGATGCGATTTGCGGCATCACTCCCATCGAGCTCATGCTTGAGATCCAGGAGTACGACAAGTCGCGCCCCTCAGAGGCGTTAACGCCCGATCGCGTTCAGTCCCCGCGCGCATCGGTCGAGGTGCCCGGCGAAGTGGTGTCCACGGTCGCTCGTACCGGGATCAACCTGCCTCAGAACCCCTTGATGCGTCCCATCGACTCGCCGTTGATGTTCTCCGGATTCCAGCCGGACACGCTTCGCCAGTTCGGTGGAATGTTCGAACAGCTCGGTATCCAACCGGTCCAAGGCGGCGCCAGTGGAGCAATCCAGGCAACCAAGCTCGCCAAAGATTGGAAGACCGCTCTCCAACCGGGCGATTCCATTGCCGGCGTGCTCGTCTCGGGCGACATGAGCGTCACCGGTCTCGGTACGGTGACATACAACGACGGCAAGAGAGTTCTTGGCTTTGGCCACCAGTTTTTCAATCTCGGTCCCGTCGACATGCCTATGAGCAAGGGTGAGGTGCTGATGGTCCTTGCCTCGAGCTTCCAACCCATGAAGATCGCCAACGCCACCGAGATCGTCGGGGCGTTGAAGCAGGATCGCCATTCCGGCATCATGGGCGAGCTCGGCGCAACCTCGCCGCTTATCCCGGTCTCCGTCAAGGTGCGCAGCTACGCTGACGCCGGCACGGTCCGCAAGGAAAAGGACCTCAAGTTCAACGTCTTCGTCCAGCAGAAGTGGACCCCCTTCCTCATGATGCTGACGCTTTTCAACTCAGTATCCGGCATGAACGATTTCGCCGAAGACACGACTTATCGCGTGACCGGTACCGTCGAGCTTGAAGGGCACGGGCAGCTGTCCCTGAGCTCCATGTTCGCGCCGTCCGAAGTACCGATCCCCGCACAGCTCCTGCTCGCCGGCTGGTGGGGTGACAAGTTCAATCGATTGTTCGGCAACTCCGTCAACACTCCGAACCTGAAGAGCGTGAACGTCAGCGTCGACCTGTTGCCCGAGCGCCGGGTCGCGGCCATCGAGAGCGCTTACGTGGCATCGTCTGAAGTGGAAGCCGGCGGCGAGATTCCTGTGCGCGTCTATCTGCGTCCCTACCGCGGTCAACGCCAGGAGACCATCGTAAAGGTGAAGATTCCGGCGGGCACACCCAAAGGGGAGCACAAGATCCTGCTCAGCGATGCTGAGACGCTCAATCGCATGCAGAGCGTCGTCGCCAACACGAACCGCTTCATGGATCTGCCTGAGACTGTCTCGTTGATCAACCAGGAACGCAGCAACAATCGCCTGTACGTCTCGCTCGTTCAGGGCCGTCCGACCTTCTTCGAAGAAGACAAAACCATGCCTGCGCTTCCAGGCTCGGTCGTGAACGTCATGCAGGCGAGTCGATCCGGAAATCGGCCTTTCGTCAGCTCACCCGAAACCGCCAAGGAGCAACTCTCCATACCCTTCGATCAAGTCGTGAGCGGAAGCCAATCCCTTAGGATCACGGTGAAATAGCAATACATGATCAGAGTTGTCGGGGCGTTGTTCGCCTTGCTGGCAGTGTGGCCATGCGTAGGCGTTGAGACGGAGATCTGGGTTCAAAACGAATTAGCCGATTTTGAGAAGGGAACTCTTAAGAAACTTTCGGTTCGAAGCGATGGACGGCTACTCCTTGCCCCAGTCTTCGAACAGATTGTCGATACATCGATACCGTACCTCTGGGCCATCGCCGGCGATGGCAAAGGCACCCTCTTTGTAGCAGGAGGCGGCCAAGGCTCGACCAGTGCCCAGATCCTGGCCATCGATGCCACGGGCAAGCATAGAGTCTACGCCGACGTTCCAGGGATGCAAGTGCAGGCATTGGCCGTCGACCGCAACGGAACGTTGTTCGCGGGCACCTCACCAGACGGCAAGGTTTACCGCGTTACCCCCGGTAAGGCCGAAGTCTTCTACGATCCCAAGGCCAAATACATCTGGGCCATGGGATTCAACTCCAAGGGTGACTTGTACGTTGCCACTGGCGATGGCGGCGAAGTGCATCGCGTTGCTCCCAATGGCCAAGGGTCCGTGTTCTTTCGCACTGAAGAGACGCACGCCCGATCGCTCGCCATCGACCCGAAAGACAACATCATCGTCGGAACGGAACCGAGCGGCTTGATTCTCCGCGTCGCCCCCAACGGCGAGGGTTTCGTTGTGTATCAGTCGGCCAAGCGCGAGGTCACCGCAGTGGCCGTGGGCAAAGACGGCCTCATCTACGCAGCCGCCGTCGGCAATCGTTCGGGCCGGAGCGAACCCTCGCAACTCTCGGTCCCCCCTTTGCCGATCCCCAGCGCATCGATTGCTCGACCGGCCGGCGGCGCAGCCCCAACCGTCGCGACCGCGCAACCCACCGGCCCGCAGCCTCCCGGCTCTCAACCGGCCGGCGCGCCTGTCCCAGGCGGCTCCGAGTTCTATCGCATCGAGAGCGACGGCTTCCCTCGAAAGCTCTGGTCTCACCCTCAGGAAATCATCTACGCTGTAGGCTTCGACGCGAATGGCGTACCGATTCTCGCCACAGGTAACAAGGGCAAACTCTTCCGCGTCGATTCCGAGAATGTCTGGACGCTACTGATCGACGCCGAGACCACGCAGATCACCGCGCTGCACAGAACGCCCGACGGTCGACTCTACGCAGCCACCGGCAACATCGGGAAGGTCTTCCGTGTCGGGCCAGGGCTTGAGAAGACCGGCAGCTACGAAAGCGAAGCTTACGACGCCGGCTCCTTCTCTTACTGGGGCCGTGTCGCCACCAAGGGCGCCGCCACCATCGAAACGCGCAGTGGCAATCTCGAACGCACCTCGACCAACTGGAGTCCCTGGGCTCCTCTGAATGGCGATCGCATCGCCTCTCCCCCCGCTCGCTTCCTGCAGTACCG
>DASQVJ010000002.1:0-14523 GCA_035640835.1 Bryobacteraceae bacterium | reverse complement strand
GAGACGAGGATGTGGTTCATCCCCGTGCGTAGCGCCGAGCCTTTTCCGAGGTTGATTGCATGTTGAAGCAACACGACGCCTGGAATGCTTTTGATACCTTCAAATACCTCGTTGAAGCGCGGTCCGCTGCCATCATCCACCACCACAATGGCTAAGAATCCACGGCCGGCGAGGTCGCCGATAAGCTGCACGAGCGCCTGGCCAGGTTCATAGGCCGGAATGAGAACGGCGATGTTGTGGAGACCGCGCATTTCAGGGAAGCCCGTTAGCTGCGCGACGGATAAATGCCTTCGAGGCAGATGATGTAGTTCATGCCCAAGTAAGGCTGCATGTTGTCATGGGGTTGGCTGCCGCCAGCGGCGCCGATCGATACGGGGTTCATGGTCTGGTTCGGATTCTGATCGGTATAGGTCTGGGTTGCGCCCTGCGATTCGGCTGCGATGATATGGTTTGTGGGATCCGTTTGGTTGCCTGCCTGGTTTGAGCACCCGAGGGTATGATTGTGCGCCGGTATCTGCGTGATCGTGAGAGTCACTGACGCTGAACCATCTATTTCTCCCTGCGTAACCGGAGCGAGGCCGGGACCTTGACCGGTGCCAACAGGTACACGTCCGCGAAGGTCAGGCAGGCCGAAGGTGGTTATTCCGTCTCCACCGTACATGGTCCCCAAGATCGAGAACAGGACCGAATTTTGTGCAATCGACATCAGTTGGCCCTGGCACAATGCCCAACCCCGGGGTGCGAAATTGCCCGCGAACATCAGAATCGTCCCGATAAATGCGTCGTTCATTTATTGCTGTCTCCTAAGTTCGAATTTGGTGGTACGTAATCAAGGTGCACGTTGCAGCAGCTTATTCTCACTGCTGCGTTGCTCTTGCGGACTGCTGCGAGATGGCCCACGCTCGATTGTTTCGAGCTAGCTCGAAATCGGGCTTTAAACGAAGCGCCTCATCGGCGGCCCGTATTCCGTCTTGCCAGCGATGAAGTGCGTTGTATCCGGCGGCCACGTTATTCCATGCTTCGGCGTAATTGGGGCGCAACTTTATGGCTTTCTGAGCCGCGTGAACACAATCTTCAAAGCGGCCAGCACGATAGTGTGCGAGCGATAGCGCTACATAGTTTTCGGCCGAAACCTCGTTGTGTTCGGGCTCTTTTGCCTGCAGAGCGGATTGCACCTCGAGCAGCAATTGCCGCACATCCTGCGTGTCGGGATTCGCGCGGACTGCGGCTTCTAGATGTTGCTGCGCTTCACGAGTACGGTTTCTTGAGTGGAGATATCGGGCGTAGTAGAAGTGTGGCTCATACCTGCCCGGCTCCAGTTCGAGTGCCCTCAGGAAATGCGCTTGTGCCTCCGCATCGGAGCCAAGCGCGGCCTTCGCGACACCCAGGTTGATCTCGAGAATGAAGTACGAGGGGTTGTAGGTCCGAGCGCGTTCGAGATACGTCAGTGCTTCACGAATGCGGCCCTGACTCATCTGGGTCAGGGCATAGTTCATCAAGCCTCGACCATTCGTAGGGCTCTTGACGATGACGTCGTGCCAGAGCGTTTCTTCATTGCGCCAGACTTCGTTTCGCTGCCATGTTCCATACGCCTCGGTTGCAAGGACGGCGAGCGCGGCACATGCCACCGCGGGCTTGGGCACTCTTAGAGGCACCTGTCGAATCGCCCAGACCACGGCGAGGGTCAGACCGACGAAGGGGAAGAACATCCGATGGTCGTTGGCGACTTCGGCGAGCGGCATGAAGCATGTGGGAAACAGGGCGATGAGGAACCAGGCGAGCCCGAACGACACGGGTCGCCAGGCCGCGCGCCGTGCGGTCCAGAAGATCGCCACCAAGGTTGACGAAACGAAGCCAAATCCAGCCAGGGCTCGTGGATCGGTGATGCCGGGGAGTACTCTCCAATCGGTGTCGGCGTTCAGGTGTATGGGGGCAAAGAAGGCCGAAAAGTAGTACGAGACTACCCACGGTTGCGTGATTCGATACAGCGACGCGGACGGGCCTCCAGCATTGAAAGTGGCGGATGTCATGGAACTTAGCAGCCAGCCGACCACCCCGCAAACGGCCAGCGACGGGGCGGAGGCTCGCAGGGAGTCGGCGGCGGAACGGCGCTCAATGAGCATCAGCCAGGCGAAAAGAAGTACCGGGAAGACGAGGGCGGGCGGCTTCGAAAGCAGGCCCAGAACGACGGGAACAAGATAGAGTCCGAAGCGCCGAAGCTGCGGCTGGACGGCCCAGAGCGCGAGTCCCGCTGCCACGCCGAGAGTAGACAGGATCTCGCCGCGCTGGACGATGTAGTTCAGGGTCTCGGCGCATACGGGATGGAATGCATACACGGCGGTGGCAAACAAGGCTACTGGGCCAATGGGCTGCCCTTGGCTCGCTGATCGCATGGCATGAACGTAGATCGCGAAGGTTACTGCAAGCAGGGCGAGAAACAGGGCAAAGCTCGTGATGTGAAACGGCAGGGTCTGGCCCTTGCCTGATGCGTAGTCAACGGCGAGGGTGGTGGTGAGAATGGGCCGGTAGACGCGGTGCGTCGGGAGATTGCTGAAGGTCGTCGGGTCCGAGAAGAAGCGCGCAACGTTGGTCAGGGATCGGACGTGCACGTTGTCCTGGATGGTGTGAAAGTCGTCGAAATGGAAGCTGTTTCCGAAGTGATTTGAGTATGCGGCGAGAAGTCCAAAAACAAGGAAAGCTGCCGCAAGCAGAAGGCGCAACGAAGATGACATGCAAGGGGTAGTTGGGCCGCCTGAATGGAGCGGCCCAACTTGAACTACTTTACTGGCAGCGAAGGCCGACTGCGATCGTCGGGGCGGTTCCTGAACCCGTCAATGAGTAGCGAAGCACGTCCCCAGCGGCCAGCTGAACTGTGTTGGTAGAACTGCAGGTTGCTCCGACGACGATGCCGTTCAAACTGCAGGCTAGCGCCGTATCGCCGCCGTTGCGTTGGAGGGTGACGGTAAAAGGGTTGGCGGTGCCCGCTTGTGTTGCTCTTGCCGTCAGCGCGTTTGCCGTGCAACCCACGGGGAGAACTGTGTCAGCCCGGGAATCGTTCGTGTTCACAGAGCCGTTCACGCTAAGCACGCGAGGCAAAGTCTGGCTGGCCAAAGTCAAGTTCGCCGACCAAATTGTGCCGACAGCACCGGCGCCCGCTGGTCCGGTTGCTCCGGTGGAACCTGTTGGGCCTGTTGGGCCGGCAGGTCCGGGACCGCCAGGTACACCCTGCGGTCCTTGCGGGCCGGTGGAACCGGTCAGGCCAGCGGATCCCGTGGCACCCGTTGCACCAGTGACACCAGTCGCACCCGTCGGGCCGGCAGGACCAGTTGCACCAGCGAGACCCGTCGGACCCACAGGACCGGTTGGGCCGGCAATTCCGGTGGCACCCGTTGCACCGATAGGACCAGTCGGACCGGCGATACCCGTCGGACCCACAGGTCCAGTTGGGCCCGCAACTCCGGTGGCGCCCGTTGCACCGATAGGGCCAGTCGGACCGGCAACACCCGTCGGACCGACTGGTCCCGTCGGCCCGGCAACTCCGGTGGCACCCGTTGGGCCAACAGGGCCAGTCGGACCAGTGGGTCCCGTCGGACCCGCCGGACCGGAACCAAGGCTGAGCGTGATGATCAAGCTGGGTGGGTGGCTCGTGGCCGTGTTCTCTTTGCTGTCCAGGAACACTGCTGTCGAGGGCTGAGAAGTGCTCGCGGTGATCAGGAATCCATTGTTTTGGGCCGGGGAGTTCAGCCAGTTTTGCACTGCGGCGGTCGCATCAACGCTGACGTAGGCGCCTGCGACCGTCACTGGAACAGCGCCACCCACCAACGCGCCCGGGAGAGGCGAGGTGGTCTGGTTAACTGTCGACTCAGTCCAAGAACTCGCTGCAGTCGAGATATCAAGAGCGCCGGGCGTGGTAATCCGATTCACCCAGACGCGGAGCACAGCCTTTGACACACTGCCGCCGGTCACTCCTGGCGGCAGCGCGCCGGCAACATCGAAGCGAACCAATGCCTGGCTTCCGCTGCCAACGTTGAGGTTTGGAAGACTCCCGAAATTGTTTGCAGGCAGCGCGGTAGTGACATGCGCGTCATCCGTGACAGCAGCATCCGCGGCTAGCGACAGCGCTGCTCCTGCGTTGCAGAGGAGTGCGCACACGGTTGCGCGCACGAGGAACCGATTAAGCACGAGCATTCTCCTGGTTCGAACGAGTGGTTAGACTGAGGGCCGACGAGCCGCTCTGACGAGCACAATGATTCCGGACAAAATCAGCAGCATCGAGGCAGGTTCCGGCACTGCCGTAGCACTTGCAACATCGAGGATGTCAACAGCCCAACGATTCGTGCGTTGGACGCTGTTCAGGTCGATGAAGGAGCCGGGTCCTCCAAGGAAAGCAGGACCGGTGAAATTCCCTTGTCCCGTACGAGAAAAACCATCTCCCAGGAAAGGACCAAACGCGGAATTATCCGACTGGCTGAGCACAAGCGTGTACTGTCCGGGAGCCAGCGCCAATTCGAGTAGCGAGTCCCAACATGCATTTGTTATGGGATCGATAGTATTCGGTGGGCAGGTGCCGTCATTATTCGCGGCAATTTGAAGCCCGTTCGGGTCACTAAGGCCCTGGAAAACGTTGAGAATCGGGTCGAACCCGCCCGAAACTATGGTGTTGCCGGCTGCATTTGTTCCGCCGCCATACGAAAGAGTTCGGATTGTGACGGTGGATGGCACGCCGACGGTCAGCCAAAACACCTGAAGATCGTCGTCGAGGGAGAAGTTGCCCTCGAACGAGAAACTTGCAGCGTTCATTGAAGCTGCGCTCAAAAATACAGCGAAAACCGTAAGAAACGTTTTCGGGACGAACCGACCGCGCATCAAATACCTCATCAAATCGGGATAATGGCTGTTCAAATATAAAGGTCGGTAACCGTAAGTGTCAAGACAAATTCCGGGGACAAGTGATTTGCCTTAGCGGAATAAGGTGAAGTTCCTGGTTTGTCTCAGGAAAACTGCGGGCTAGGTCCTACTGCGGTGCTGGGAGTAGTACTGGCGTCCAGAGTTTCTTCACGGCAACCAAAACCCAGTTTCGGCTTGACATGTGACCAGAAAGTCACGTATCATCGGCACGTGGACGAGGTCTTTAGAGCTCTAGCCGACCCCACTCGTCGAAGTCTGCTCGACGAACTTTTTCGGAAGGACGGGCAGACTTTGAGTGCACTCGAAGAGCGGCTTCCAATGACGCGCTTCGGAGTTATGAAACACCTGAAGGTTTTGGAAGAGGCGGGTCTGGTGGTTACCAGGCGCAGCGGACGCGAGAAATTGCATTATTTGAACGCGACACCGATCCGCCTCATCCACGACCGGTGGGTCAACAAATACACCGAACCTTGGGTCGCCACCTTGAGCGAGCTCAAGCAATCACTGGAGAAAGAAACGATGGAGAAGATATTCGAGATCTACATAAAGACCACGCCAGAAAGGCTATGGCATGCGATCACGGATACCGAGATGAGGCGGAAGTACAATTTCGGAGCAGTCGTTACCTCCGACTGGACGAAGGGCTCGCGGTTTGAAGCGAGGGGTGGAGGATCCGTGATTTTCGAAGGGGAGAACCTGGACGTCGATCCACCTCGGAAGCTTGTCCAATCCTTTCGCGCCTTGTGGGGTGAGGATGTGAAGCGCGATGGCACGTCGCGAGTGACATGGGAGATTCAACCGATAGGCGATTCCTGTTTGCTGAAGGTCACCCACGATCAGCTTCCCGACACTGCCAACGCGCAGCAGTATGGCGGGTGGCCGATGATCCTTTCCGGCCTTAAGACACTGCTCGAGACCGGCGAGCTGCTCACGACTCCCGGATCGCTGCGCTGGCTGGAGGGCAGGGAAGAACATCTGGCCGAAGTGGGTCGCTCCAAGAGTCGATAACAACCCAAGCCTGAACCAGCCCTGACACGGTCGTTCCAGTGTCAGGGTTGGTTTACCTGCGCCCCGGGAGATGAAAATCCGTGCGACACGCTTTGCACTAGAATTGAGCGATGTCGCCGAGGAGAGCATTTCTTCTCGCCTCTGGTGCTGCAATCCTTTCCGGCCAGGCGCGAAAGCCAAACATGTTTGGAGATGCCGAAGCCTATGAACGGTTCATGGGCCGTTGGAGCCGGCTCGTGGCGCCTCCGTTCGCGGAGTTTGCAAACCTGCCGGACAACGGTTCGGTGCTCGACGTGGGTTCGGGGACGGGTTCGCTGGCGTTTGCCATTGCCAAGCGGCAAGCGGATGTGCGCGTGTTTGGAATTGATCCGTCGAACGAGTATGTCGAGTTTGCCAACAGCCGGAATGCATTTGGGAGCCGAGTCAACTTTCGGGTTGGCGATGCTCAAAAGCTGGAATTCCCGGACGCGACGTTCAACGGCGCTGCCTCCCTGTTGGTCTTCAACTTTATTCCGGATGCGAAGAAAGCGCTCTCAGAACTGCGTCGAGTGATGAAGCCAGGGTCGAGGGTATCGGCCGCTGTCTGGGACTACGGTGCTCGGATGCGCATGCTTCGGATCTTTTGGGATGCGGCCGTCAGCGTAGATGTGAATGCGGAGAAGCTCGATGAAAAGCGCATGCCTCTTTGCCGGTTGGGTGAATTGTCGCAGCTATGGAAACAGGGCGGATTGGAGAATGTGCGTGAGGAGCCGATCGACATCACCTTGCGATTCACCTCGTTCGACGACTATTGGAATCCATTTCTGCTGGGCCAGGGACCGGCGGGGTCGTTCGTGCGGAGTCTGGATCGCGACAAGCGGGAGGCGCTCCGCGGGGAGGTGAAGCGACGGTTGCCGATATCCAGCGAGGACGAACCCTTTGATCTTCCTGCGCGAACGTGGGCAGTGACCGGAGCCGTGCCTGGAAGCGCATGATGGGAGTTAGCCGGCCGCTTTCGTTAGAAAACGGCGCGAACTACACTTTACGCATGGCACTGCAGTTCACCACCTCCTATGTCGAGGACTCCCTCGCAGTTTTGCGGTACTACAAAAAGCTTGCCGAACGGGCAATGGAGCAGGTCACGGACGAGCAGCTTTTCGAAACTCTGGACGAAGAAGCCAACAGTATCGGGATCATTGTCAAGCATATGGCTGGGAACATGCGTTCCCGGTGGACGGACTTCCTAACCAGCGACGGCGAGAAGCCCGACCGCAACCGGGACAGCGAGTTCGAGAATCCGCCTGCCGAGCGTAAGGCACTGCTGGAGCTTTGGGAGGACGGTTGGTCCCGAGTGTTTCAGGCGTTGGAGCAGATCTCGGATGCGGATCTAGGACGCACCGTTACCATTCGGGGCGAGCCGCACTCGGTGATGCAAGCCATCAATCGCCAGGTGGCACATTACGGATATCACGTTGGGCAGATGGTGCTCGTGGCAAAACACCTTGCTCATGACCATTGGCACACCCTGAGTGTTCCTCGGAAAGGATCCTCGGAATTCAACCGAAGCGTTGCAGCGGGCGAAGCAAGCCAAAGATAGGTCACGGGAACAAACGGGCTCCTCACCGCTCCTCACGGGCCGAATGAGGTCGGGTCTCCGCCTATTAGGACGTAGCCTCAAAGCAAGAATCAAAAAAATGAGAGAGGCGCAAGGAGATCCGATGAATTTCCCTGTAAGAAGTCTGATCACAACGACGCTTTTGGCCTTCGTCCTGCATGGTGTGGCTGCAGGACAAAATGGGTTCGGTCAGTTGAGAGTCCCGCCCGTGCCCGACAACCTTCGAGTACCCGAAGGTAATGTTCCGTTCCTGAAGGGATCCGCCGTGGGTACCCAAAATTACATGTGCTTGCCCGGCGCCAACGGTCCTGCGTGGACGTTCTTAGCTCCACAGGCGACGTTGTTCGCGACCATTCCGTGGCTTCGGGAGGAACTTCGTGTACAGGTGACAACGCACTTCCTCAGCGCAAACCCTGCTGAAGACGGAGTCCCTCGTCCGACATGGCAAAGCTCCTTCGACACCAGCGCGGTTTGGGGCAGAGCCATCGCTAATTCCACGGATCCCAAGTTTGTGGCAGCGGGCGCGATCCCGTGGCTGCTCGTGCAAGTTGCCGGGTCTCAGGCCGGGCCGACCAATGGGTCGGCGCTCCTCGGTACGACGTTCATTCATCGGGTGAACACATCGGGCGGGATTGCACCGACCTCGGGATGCGATGACTCGTCGATCGGGAAACTGGCGCTGGTGCCTTATACAACCGACTACTTTTTCTATAAAGCAGCGGGCAGGAATTGAACGATCAGGATGTGAAGCTGAGGTGAGCGCTCTCTCTGTGCACGGCGGGGAGAGATTCGAGTAGTGCTCGGGTGTACGGATCGGATGGATTGGCGAACACTTCGTTACAGGGACCGCTCTCGACGATGGTCCCTTGACGAAGAATGGACAGCCGATCGCATACGGAGCCGACAGCCAGGAGATCGTGCGAGATGAACAGGACAGCGATTCGCCTTTCGTCTGCCAGTCTTCGCAGCAACTGAACCACCCGAGCCTGCGTTATGACGTCGAGAGCGCTTGTCGGCTCGTCGGCGATCAGGACGGAGGGGTTGTGCATCACGGCCATCGCGATCAGCAGGCGCTGTGCCTGGCCAACGCTCACCTCACTCGGGTATCGCTTCAAGAAAGCGTCGTCGTCCGGGAGGTCCATACTGCGGAGCAGGGCAGTGACGGCAGTGCGTCCTGAAGACCAGGAGCCCTTCTCGTGCGCGCTCCACACCTCCCGCAATTGTGTTCCGATGCGCAGCGCCGGATTGAGCGAAGACGCGGCGCTTTGAAGCACAAGCGCGATCTCTTTCCCTCGGATGTGCCGGAGTTCGCGCTCGGAGAGATTGAGCAGATTCGAGCCGCGGTAGCTAATCGAGCCCCGCACGGTCGCCGACTTTCGGTTCAACAAGCGAAGGATGGTCAAGGCCAGCGTACTCTTGCCGGATCCGCTCTCACCCACGAGTCCGGTGATCTCGCCTGCGCACAGCTCGAGCTGCAGGTTTGTGAGCACGCTTTTCTTCGCCGGGTAATCGACGCTGATATCAACGCGCAGCAGTGGTTCGGGCATTGGCTCCCTGCTGAAATCCGATGTGCTCGATGTCCCAAACAAGATGCGGCCGAAGCTGCGACGGGACCACTCTGCGCATCGACGCCGAGACAGCGGTCAGAGCGTTCCGGTGCGTCAGGTAGATGAAGGGTACCTCTTCGGAAACAATTTGCTGCACTTTGTCGAAAGCCTGTTTGCGAGTCTTGAAGTCGGCAGCCGCGGCTTGGCGGCGCATCAGCACGTCGATCTCGCGCTCCCAGGACGTGGAAGGCGTGGTCTGTCCTGGATTCCACTGGTGGTTGGCTCCCGAACTGAGCCAGACATTCATCTGCCCGTTCGGATCCGGGTCGACATTCACGAGGCCGACAAGGCAGGCTTCATAGTCCAGGGTTTTTGTGATGCGCTCAATCAACGAAGCCCAATCCAGTGGGACGATATTTACTTCCACGCCAATTTTTCGGAGGTCCTGTTGAATCAGGGACGACATGCGAGCCCTTTGTTTATTGCCCGCATTCGTGATGATCGAGAATTCGACCGGGTGCCCGCTCGAGTCGATGAGCTTCTGGGCCTGGTATCGAAAGCCCGCCTGCTCGAGCTTTTTGCGGGCTGATGCCGGATCGAACGCATGGGCCTTTACCGATGTGTTGTACCAAGGCGTGCCGGGCGGCAAGGGACCGGCCGAGGCCTGAGCAAAGCCTTTGTAAACGACTCGCACCAGATCGGCTCGATTGATTGCACTGGACATCGCTTGACGGAAGGCCCGTGAGCGAAACCATTCCGATTTCCAGGAAGGCAGGCGTGCCGTTCCCGATTGATTGAACCAGAGCATCTCGACGTCTGTGCTTGGCCCCGCGTCGGTTGTTACCAGGGATTGATCTGCCCGGAGCCGCTCGAAGTTTTCGGGATCGATGGAATCGAGCATGTGCAACTCGCCCCTCCTCAGCTTCAACAGTTCGAGATCGCGATTGGTCAGGATCTCGAGTCGCAAGCTATCGAGATATGGCAGCCGACGTGTGCCTTCCTTCTTCCAGTAGTTCGGGTTTCGCTTGAGGAGGACAAAGGAGCCGGCCTGGTGCTCGGCGAGCATGAATGGACCGAGAACGGCCTTCTCTTTGAGAGCGGATTTTTCAGACTGAATCGCGACCTGGTCGAGCAGTCGGTCGATCGCAGCGACCGGAGCGGGGAACACGATCGTCAGTGCATAGGGCGCAGTCACGTTCACGGTCGGCTGTCCCGCTCCCGATCGAAAGGCATCCGCGGTCGGTGACCGAAGCGCCGGGTCCATGAGACGTCGAAAGGTAAAGGCCACGTCGCGCGCCGTGAACGGTGTCCCATCAGAGAATAAGACGCCTTGACGAACGCGGATCTCTAGCCGTCGTCCGCCGTCGAGCACCTTCCAACTCTCGGCCAGTTCTGCCTGAGGCTTCTGCGTGACACGATGGAGTCGTACCAGCACACCGCCGGTGAGATACCGAATCGTTTCGCCGCCGATCTCATCCACGAGCGCGGGATCGAAGGTGCGCGGGTCGTTGCGCAAGCTCAGGCGAAGCTCGCCGCCCCACTGGCCTGACAGGACCGAATGAATCAGGAGAACAAGGATTGCGCAGCGTCTCATGGCACAGTTTCCTTATCGGCCAAAACCAGGCGGAGCGCGGAGAGAACGAGGACTAAGAGCACAGCAGGTGCGACGATCCAGGGCTGTTCGAGCACGACCGGATAGTTCTGAAGCTCGCTGATGAGATTGCCGAGCGAGGGTAGCGGCTCCGTGACACCCAGGCCGAGCATGCTCAGAGTCGCTTCGGCAATCACAAAGGCAGGAACGCTCAGCCAGAAGCTCGCGACAATTGCCGGAAGAACGTTCGGCAATACCTGTCGAACCAGCAGTCGTGAGGGGCTGCAGCCAAAGGCACGTGCCTGGAGGGCGTAAGCCGCGCTCACCGACCGGGCAGCGGCCGCGCTCACGACACGAACGTTCGATCCCCAACCGGTGGCACCAAGCAGAAGAAAGGTGCAAAGCACGGAGGCAGTAGCCGTGGTGTTCAAGGGCAAAAGAGCTCGCAGTGTGAGCAGAAGGAAAATCAGCGGGGTCGCAACCAGCAGGTCCGCGACATAGAGGAGCACACTTTGCGCTCGCCCTTGCGTTATGCCGGCTATCGTCCCCGCAGCGGCTGAGACACAGGTCGACAGCAGAGCAGCCGCGGGGGCCAGCAGCAGCGACGTTCGCAGCCCGTACAACAAGCGGGCCGCTCGGTCTCGCCCGAGCTCATCCGTCCCGAGGAGAAATCGCGGGCCTGGAGGTTCATTCAGGAACTCTCGATGCTGTAGCTCATACGAGCTGCCAACGAAAAGAGGAGCCAGCAGCGCGGCCGAGTAAAGCGCTGTGAGGAACGAAAGGGCCGAAGTTCGTGAGACCTGCTGGAGCCTTACCTTGCCCATGGCGCACTCACCATATCGCTGACCGAAGCCGCGGTAATGGAGCATACGGCCATGCAGAGTGTCACCGCCAACAGCAGCGGCAAATCGCGCCCCAAGGTCGCTCGCCAGGCCAACTGACCCAGCCCCGGTGCGTCGCAGACCACTTCGAGCGGCACTGACAAGCCGATCGCCAGCGTGACCGAAGCGGCCATGACAGCGACCAGTTGTGGCCAGATCTGAGGGAGTTGGTGGCAGAGAAGAATTCGCAGTGGAGGAAGTCCGAAAGCATGCGCGGTGAGGTTCCAGGGCTGTGCCGAAACGTCGCGGCGCATCCGGACCAACCACGTGTGCCCACGCGCAAAGACGATGATTGCAACCACCAGTTCAATCGGCAAACGGAACAGGAGCGCGAGAAAGCCAAGCACAGCAGCAGGAGTACATAGGATGATGGCGTCGACGAAACTCAATAAGGATTCGGCGAGCTTAGCCTGAAGCGCGACGGTAAACGCAGCGCTGGTCAGTGCGGCGATCCAACCGAGCAGGAATCCGGCGACCAGAATGCGAGCCGTGATCGGCAGTCGCTCCGTCATCAATTCGGCGACGGGTCGTTGAAAAACGCGCGATCGGCCGAGATCTCCCCTGAGGCTGTCAACGAACCACCTCGTGCCCATGTCCCAGGCAGTTGCGGATTGTTCGGCTCGCAGCCGGCGCTGGCTTTCGGCACTGAGACGCATGTCCAGCGCACGTTCATCCGAATCGAAACCCGGAGCCAGGACGACCAACGCGACCACCAACATTGCGATGACCGGAACTCGGGATGCAAGCCGGACCATCAGATCGCAGATTAGCTGGAGCGAAGAACGAATCATCTCGATACGGCCACCTCCGCTTTCAGCCCCGGCTTATCAACTACCGGCTCAGGTCGGGAGGACGTCTCGTTCAGCCGCGCGAGAACCTCGGTTAGTTTCCGCAACTCAACCGGCTTCGTCACCACCGCGTCCATGCCGGAGCGCACACAAAGCTCCTCATCGGACTGCAGCGCACCAGCCGTGAGGGCCACGATGGGTGTCCTGCGACCGACTTCGCGTTGACGCACTTGCCGGGTAGCCTCGAAGCCATCCATCACGGGCATCTGGCAATCCATCAGCACGAGCGAGAACTGCGTTTCGAGGATCCGCTTCACAGCCTTTTCGCCGTTATCGACGGCTTCGGCCGTATAACCAAGCTTTTCCAGGAGCTTGAGGGCGACCCGTTGGTTCACGAGGTTGTCCTCGACCACCAGGATCCGGGTACCAGCGCTGACCGGCTGGCGTTCGAGCTTCGGGAGCGCCGTGGCAGCGGCCTCCATCTGATCCTCGGTCGCGGGTTCAAATGGAAACCAGAACCAGAACGTCGAGCCAACCCCGAGGTCGGAGATGACGCCGATCTGCCCGCCCATCAGCTCCATCAGCCGCTTCGAGATAGAGAGTCCGAGCCCCGTGCCGCCGAACCGTCGTGCATCTGAGGAATCGATCTGTGTAAACGGCTGGAACAGCAGCGTGCATTGTTCAGGCGCTATCCCCGGCCCGGTATCGATCACGGACATCTGCACTGACCTCTGATCCGGACGCAGAGAGGCTCGGACAGTGACCGAACCACTTTCCGTGAACTTGACTGCATTACTGATCAGGTTCAGCAGGACCTGACGAATCCTGCCCCCATCCTGCTTGATGATGCGCGGAACAGCCTCGTCCAACTCGAACCTGATACTCAGCTTCTTCCGATCGGCGTCGTGCCGGAACACTTCGACGATCTCGCGCAACGTGGTTTCCAACTGGAACGGAACCGCATGCAGGCTGAGTTTGCCGGCCTCTACCTTCGAGTAATCAAGAATGTCGTTGATGATGGTCAGTAGCGCGGTGGCCGACGAGTAGACAGATTTCGCGTAACTTGCTTGTTCCTCATCCAGGCGCGTATTGAGCAGGAGTGTGCTCATCCCGATGATGCCGTTGATCGGCGTTCGGATCTCGTGGCTCATGTTTGCCAGAAACTGCGACTTGACCTGCGCCTGACGGGTCTCCGCCTTCAAGCGGTCGATGTACAGTCCGTAGGCCCGGTACATCCCGTACACCATGGGCACGATGACGAACATGGTTTGCCAGCCCAGCATCCGGTTCAGGGACGCTACGATCCAGGTCATTGCCGCGCCGAACAGATAGTAAGGAAACGACCAGAAGTAACACTCACGCCACAAGCTGATCGCCCGCTTGCCCTCGGTGAGTGAAACAACAAGCGCCACCGCGCCGGTATTCAGCACGAAATACACGCCCGCGGAGATAACAAGGGCCAACGAGGGCTCCAACCCGACGATGGACGTCATCAGGAAATGGTAGAGAAAGTAAGCGATTGTGGTCGAGCAGGTTGCGTTTCCTATGTTGAAAGCAACCTTGACCAGAGTTCGCTTTTCCCTCGATTTCCAGATGTATTGGAGAATAAAGGCAATCACGCTGATCCCGACCGTCTCGGGCCAGGACAGCTCGACTGTAGCCAACAGGATGAAGAGAAAGTTGACCGACATCGTGCCCTTAATGCCGGGCAGATGAATTTTTAAGCCGGAGCTGAGAACGCCCGCGGCCAGGTATGCCAGAAAGCGAAGCGCATCCGAGCTTTGCCATCGCAGCAGGGCGATCACGGATCCGATAACTCCGACCGCAATCACCAACGCGATGTAGCTTTGCGTCAGAAACTGCCGTCGTGCCTCAGCGGTTGGATTGTTTGGCCGCAACTGCTCTCCCCTCGACAACGTCGGATCAATCGCCCCGTCAAATCACGCATATCGGCAGACAAGCCGGCTGCCGTGAGACGAATAAAGCTGCTTTCGCCGCGATTTAGTACTAGACCGCGGCGAAAGTGACGCCTTCAGTTTTCGCCAACCAACAACGAACTTAGCGATTCCGAACCGACTCGCAAAGAATCTCCCCAAACGGCGGAGTCGCCCCAAACCGCACTGAACCCGGCGGTTGTTTTGTCGCCCCAAACCGCAGAGTCGCCCCAAACTGCGGAGTCGCCCCAAACAGCACTCGAGGCATTAAT
>DASQVJ010000001.1:0-3131 GCA_035640835.1 Bryobacteraceae bacterium | reverse complement strand
GCACGATTTCGCCGCCGTCGATCGTTGCTTGATTCACGTACATCCCGACAAACTGTTCAGCTAAGGTCGG
This sequence comes from Bryobacteraceae bacterium, assembly GCA_035640835.1. GTDB lineage: Bacteria > Acidobacteriota > Terriglobia > Bryobacterales > Bryobacteraceae > DASQVJ01. Next base: position 3,061 of record DASQVJ010000001.1, on the reverse strand, counting down.
GTCGAGATCTCTGGCGAATTGCATGGCGTAGTTGAGCGCCTCTTCCCGGTGATCCAGCGAATATTGAATACTTTCCCGGAGCAATCGGGAGCACTCGGCTTGAACTTGAGGAGAGAGGTTCCGCCGCATGGCATTCGCGCCCAGGGGCAAAGGCAGATCGTATGTCGATTTGAACCACTTACCCAGATCGATCACGTTATGGAGACCGCCGAAACCGTAGGTCAGTTGACCTTCATGAATAACCAGGCCGCCGTCGACGTCGTGATCGCGAACGGCATCCAGGATCTTGTCGAACGGAATGACCACGTGTTCGAAATCGGGCTGGAAGAGCTTCAGGGCCAAGAAGGCGGTGGTCATGGTTCCTGGCACTGCGATCCGTTTGCCTTTCAATTCCTCTGGCGTGAACAGGCGGGAACTGACGACGATCGGCCCGTACCCATCGCCCACGCTAGATCCGCTGGCCATCAAAACGTATTTGTCAGCGACATAAGGATATGCGTGGAACGAGATCGCCGTTATCTCGTACTGGCCTTCGGTTGCCTTCTTGTTGAGCGATTCGATGTCTTCGAGGACATGGCGAAATGCGACCAGTTTCGAGCGCACCTTCTTCGTGGCCAACCCGTAAAACATGAATGCGTCATCTGAGTCCGGACTGTGAGCACAGACGATCTCCGCTACTGCAGAAGAGCTCATACGAGGATTTATCCGCTGAATTCGAGAAACCCTAGTGTAGCAAACGGTTTACGGTCGCCTCAGAGTTCACCGCGCATGCGAATCACGAGCGGCAGCAGTTCGTCGAGGTCGGCTTCCAAACGTTCCAGATTGGTTTCGCATGCCGCTTGGATCCGCCGAGTTGCGGCAATCTCGAGTGCCTGTACACGGGCTCGTGCCCGATGCGCATGGAGGGTGCCGAGCGATCCCTTCAGGGTATGAGCAATCTTCGCGAGCGAATCGAAGTTGCCGCTGCCGAGGCAGTCCTCCATCTCGCGGATCTGGGTCCCACATTCATCGAGAAACAGGCCGATGATCTCGTCTAGAAGATCTCGACTGTGGCCTAGGAGTTCGCTGAATCCTTCGGGGTCAAAAACTGCAAGTTCCTCTGTAGCGTCCGACGACGCAACCCCGTTCCCAAACAGGCGAAGCGAGAGCTGTTCAACAGTTTTAGAGAACAGTGCCGGGTCGAACTGCTCTGGAAGGAAGGCGTCGATGTATCCGCTCTCGTGAGCATTCGTCCGCATCTTCCCCGTCACTTCACTTGAACAGGAAAGAATAGGTGTGCGAGTCTCGGCACGGCGATTCTTTTCCATCTGGCGCAGGTTCGATGCGAAGGCGGCGAGCTCTTCCGCGGGAGTGTTCTCCGGTAGAAGCACTGCGTCGAACCGCTGCAACTCCAACGCCTCGGATCCCTCGATTATGTTCTCGAGCGGCAGCACTGCATGGCTGCCCTTTTCCAGGAGATGGGAAATGCGGTCCAGCTCAGCCGAATCATTGTGAATGACAAGAACGCGCAACTTACTCATAGTGACTCCCCTTTGGGAAGTGTTAGCGAGCTGTCCCTCAATCTATAACAAATGCAACAAAAATCTGGCAAAGCGAAGGACGGACAGAAAATGCCGCGCAGGTGAGCAACTTTGCGGCCGAATCCGCACTACAGATACAGTATGTTGTATACTTTCGATTTAGTGGGGGTGTGCCTTCCCTAGTCTCACGACTCGCACCGACACATCGCAACCAACAACCCGGCCGACCGCCTTTGTTTCCGGCCTCCAATCTTTTTTTCAAGACCTTTTCAACTGCTTTTTTCCTGACGACTGTCGCTTATGTGAGCAGCCGCTCAAGACTGTCTCCCGAATCCCGGTTTGCTCGTCCTGCCTGGCTATTCCGCGTCCCCTCGAGGCTGAATTCTTCTGCTTAGGGTGCCGAACTCCGTTCTCTTCAGCCTTCGCATTGGGCGACGACGGGTTTTGCTCGGCGTGCCGTGACGGCTTAGTGGGCTTTGACGCTGCTTACTCTTTTGGCAGTTACGAGGGCGCGCTGCGAAAGCTGATTCACCTATTTAAATACGGAAAAGTCGAGAGCCTGGCGAATCCGCTAAGCCGCTTTCTCCTCACCGCAGTTACACTCGACGTCGAGTTTGACCTCGTGATTGCGATGCCCATGCATTGGCGTAAGCAGTGGGAGCGAGGCTTCAATCAAGCCGAACTCCTGGCGGCACCCGTCGCAAGGCGTTACGGTCTGAAACTGGGGACAAATCTGAGGCGCCAGCGGTACACGGTAGCCCAAGCCAGCCTGACGGAAGCCCAACGCCTCAAAAACCTGGATAAGTCGTTTCGTGTTAAACGCGAGGCAGAAGTTGCCGGAAAACGGATTCTGCTGATTGACGACGTGTTTACAACGGGGACCACGCTGCGAACCGCGGCGGAAGCGCTGAAAGCCGCTGGAGCGGCCCATGTGAGTGCTTTGACGCTTGCCCGCGTTGACCGTCGACTTGGTGCGGATGAGCGCGACCCGCGCGCAGGCGCCGACAGGCACGACCATTCCGACGACGAGAGTTTCCGAGCGGAAGCAGATTTCGCTCCGTCTTTTGCCGGTAGCAGCCGAAGCTTGCGTCCGACCGAAATCGGAGTGAACTGAAAACTAAATAACGTTTTGGGAGACCGTGTCCGATGCCCATCCAGGATCGACTTCACAAGCCTGTCCTTGTACTTAATGCCAGCTACGAACCAATCAATATCTGCGCGGCTCGTCGAGCACTGGTATTGATATTGAAAGGTGTCGCATCAGCGGAAGAAGTTGCCCCGGGTCAGATCCATTCGGCACGCCGCTCCCTTCATGTGCCGTCAGTCATCCGGTTGCTCGAGTACCGGCGTATTCCCCACCAAACGCGAGCTCTTTCCAGGAAGAACATACTGATGCGCGATCGCTACACGTGCCAGTACTGTCACCGCATCCTTCCTTCCGGCGAGATGACACTTGACCACGTGATTCCGCGGTCGAGAGCCGGGGAGACCACGTGGGAGAACCTGGTGGCCTGCTGTCATTCGTGCAACAACCGGAAAGG